>JAYVOS010000296.1:0-5572 GCA_043757775.1 Chloracidobacterium sp.
GGCGTGAGCCAATTGCGAAACATCGGACGAACATTTTCATTGCCCTGCATATAGACGCCGCGGATCTTACCCGTGCCGTTGTCTATATTAAAGTAGCTCGAAAAATTGTCGTACTCAGGCAGTTTGGTGAGTTTCAGCGGTGTCTGATTCGCTGCTCCGCCACCGCCGCCAAATGCGGGTGTCGTTCCGTCACCCATGTAGCCAAAATGCTGTTTTACGTAAGCACGCGAGCCGAGCAAGCCCTGCTCCTCACCGGTCCACAGAGCGATGCGGATGGTGCGGCGAGGTTTGAGGCCGAGAGCGTTGATGATGCGGATCGCTTCCATCATTACGGCACAGCCGGCTCCGTTGTCCGTCGCACCTGTTCCTGACTGCCACGAATCGAGGTGACCGCCGAGCATTACGACTTCGTCTTTTAGATCGCTGCCTGGAATTTCCGCCACGGTGTTGTAGCCGTTGAGATCCTGATCTTGATACTCGACCGCGAGATCTACCGTCATCGTTACCTTTTCACCGGCATCGACCATGCGTGCCAGACGGTTGTAGTGTTCGCCGGCGACGCTCACCTGGATAGGAATATTTGCTTCCTTTGAATAAAGATTAGGACGCGGAGCGGGTGTTGTCGCTCCTGCTACAGGAGCAGGTTGAACAGCAGTAGCCTGTTGGACAAATACCGTACCGCCATCGCCGCGGGCTCCGTCGATAAGTATCGCCGCACCTTCTTCCGCTAAAAACCGGAAACGGAGAGCATTAAATAAAGCCTGTGCCGCAAAGTTTGGATTGACTCCCGGACCACCTGGGCCGCCGGGACCGGCAGGGCGGCGAACCGTTGCAGGGTCTGGTGCGTCAGCCAGATCGACCAATTCTTGTGCAGTTGTGCGTTTGCCCTCAGCATCGAAATGAGCCTTGATCTCACGCAGCGGACTAATGAGAACGATCTTGCCTTTCAGCTTGCCTTTGTATTGCTCTAGTTCTTCTTCTTTAGTAGCGGTAAAGCGAACTACTTCGCCGGTGTAGGCTGTGTCCGGTTTTGTTGCAGGGGGTGTAGGTGTTTTTGGTTTTTTGGCTTTAGGGTCAACGACCGGAGCGGGTATAAGTGTGTCTGTTCCGGGCGACCAAGCCTTAGGGTATGCGATCAGCGGGAAAGCCGTCGGGCCATCGACCATCGCGTAAAATTTCTTTAGCGTCCAGCCGCGTCCAAATGGGCCCCAAGCCTCGAGGTGTGCATTCTGCGCGCCAAAAGAGGTGAGCTTGTCCCGCGTCCATTCATTGCCGCGTTTCATGCCCGGACTTGCGGTAAGGCGAGGGCCGATCACATCCGAAAGATACATCAAGGTCTGCATCACCTGCGAACGGTTAAGCCCTTCGTCTTTCATCTTGTCGATGATCTCTTTTGGGGCTTCGTAAACTTTGGGAGCCGTCTGCCCAAACGTCAGTGTCGGCAGTATAAATGCGGAAAGCAAAAATACGCCTATGATCTTGCGTCGTAACATTATTTTATTCTCCTGAAAATTGAAATGAATCTGTCTGTCGAGATTTGGTTATTTATATCACAGGGCATGCGAAACCATTAGCTTGAATGCCGTCTGACAGAGACAATTTACAATTCCTTACAATTTCGGGATCGAGGCTAGATCGTGGACCAGGTAAGCGTAAATGCCGGTGGAACGTTTTTCAGCACGAGCGGACTGCGTTTTGATTTGCCGTAGCGGTTTTTTAGAAATTCACGGAGACGGATCGCGGGCGGCAGATAATATCCGTGTGCGTATTGAAATATTCGCAGTTCGCAGCCTTCGTCCATAAACTTTACTATCTCGACCAGGATGGCGTCGCTCGCATCTTTAGGTAGGGTTGCAAACGGCAGACAGCAGACGAGATAGCGAACCTTGCCTAAGCCGGAATCTTTGTGTATCGAATAAGCATCGGCAGCATTTGCGCAGATGATATTCATATCGTCGAATTTGCCGTGAAGATTTTCGACAAGATCTTGGTCTAGTTCGATGCCGAGATATGAATCTTTATTTGGGATAACCTCTTGCAAAAACTTGGTTATCGCACCGGTGCCGACACCGAGTTCGAGAACAATGTTGTCTTCGTCGGGCGTGATGCCGTGCAGCATCTCGGCCGCAAGCTCCGGCGAGCTAGGCGCTATTGCGCCGACTTTCATGGGGTTTTTTAGGAATGCCTGTAGGAATTGAAGATTTTCTTTCATTAGAAAGCACTGAGCCGGAATAATTCCTTCCGTTTCGCTGTCCTATGCTTCATCACTTATTTCGATTATCATTTTATAATTACAGCACTGGTGTTGGCAATGCCTGACGATGTCGCATTTCGGATAGTTTGATCGTCTGAACTTCACCATCACCTACCATTCTTCTTTGCAGTTCTTTTGGCAGGTGCCTTTCTAGCTTTAGGCCTCGTCTTCTTTGTAAACGCTCCCGGCACTTCTGTCTCGATAAGTTTTTTTACCTCTTCCAGTGTTAGAACTGCTGCGTCGTCCGCAGTGGAGCGCGTGCCATCGGCCTTTCTTGGCACTGAAATGATCTTTTTGCCAAATTTGATGACCGGGCCCCAACGGGCATTTTCCAGCGAGATCTTTTCATCCTCCCAGCGCTGTATGTATCGATTCGCTTCCTTTTCGCGCTTTGCCTCGATCAACTCGTTCATCTCGGCTTGGACGAGATTCTCAAAATCGTAACGGCGCGGCACATTGATAAACAAACCGTCCCATTTTATAAAAGGCCCGAAACGTCCCGTACCTTTTATGATCGGTTTACTGTCAAACTCACCAACCGGAGCGTCCGCTACCTGTTTAGCTTTTATAAACTCGATCGCTTTTTCCGTGTCCACCGTTCCAAGATCGGTGCCGCGGGGAATGGAGATAAATTCATCACCCCATTTTACATAAGGTCCAAAGCGGCCAATGCTTACAGACAAATCTTTGCCGTCGTAGCTGCCCATCGCGGCCTGCAATTTGAACAGAGCGAGCGCTTCTTCAAAGGTTATGGTTTCAATGCTCTGTCCGGGCGGAACCTTTGCAAATCTCGGCTTTTCCTCTTCATCGGCGCTGCCGATCTGTATTATCGGGCCATAGCGTGCCATGCGAGCAACCACCGGTTTGCCGCTTTTGGGGTCGGCCCCCAATACCCTTTCCCCTTTTACACGCTCTGCATTTTCGATGGTATTATCGACGTCCTTTTTGAAAGGGCCGTAAAACTCCTCGATCATTTCATTCCACTGCAGTTTGCCATTAGCAACCTCATCGAACTCGCCCTCGATCTTGGCAGTGAAGCCATAATCCATGATGGCGTCAAAATGTTGTTTGAGAAAATCTGTCACCAAGAGCCCGAGATCAGTTGGGAATAACTTTGCTTTTTCTGCACCTGTATTTTCAGATTCTTCCCTTTTGGTGATGGAATCGTCTTTCAATACCAATACACGAAAAACTCTCGGCGTCCCCTCTTTGTCTCTTTTTTCTACATACTCTCGTTTCTGTATCGTAGAAATAGTCGGTGCATATGTGGACGGGCGGCCGATGCCGAGCTCTTCTAATTTTTTGACCAGTGATGCTTCGGTGTATCTCGGGTGAGCACGACTAAACCTTTCTGTTGCTCTGAGTTCAGATAGCGGCAATGATTGTCCCACCGTCATCGGCGGCAACAGTCCTTCGGATGATTCTTCCGCTTCGTCCTCATCTTTATCTTCGCGATAAACTTTCAGAAATCCGTCAAATTTCAACACTTCACCCGAAGCTGTTAATTCTTCCTTGTTAGTGGAAATTTCTATATTGACCGTTGTTTTTTCTAACTCCGCATCGGCCATTTGCGATGCCATTGTTCGTTTCCAGATCAGTTCGTACAGCTTTTGCCATTCCTCTTCCTTGATCGTTGTGGCACTCGTGTAAGTTGGGCGAATGGCTTCGTGAGCTTCCTGTGCAGATTCGTTTTTATTTTTGAATTTGCGAAACTGCTGATATTTATCACCGTAAAAGCTGCTCACTGTTTGCGAAATATCGCTCAGCGCCGTTTCGCTTAGGCTTACGCTGTCCGTACGCATATAGGTAATATGGCCGTTTTCATAAAGCTTTTGCGCGATCTGCATGGTTCTCGCCACACCATAACCCAGCTTTCTTGATGCTTCCTGTTGGAGGGTTGACGTGGTAAATGGCGGGGCCGGAGTTCGTTTGCCTGGTTTTACCTTTATATCGGTTACCTTATAATCAGCAGCGATACAGCCCTTCAAAAACGTTTCCGCATCTTCCGCACTGCTCTGTTTACGTCCTTCGGCCTTGAATGTTACAGCTTTTCCGGTTATATCATCCGCAATAAACAGGCCTTCGATCTTAAAATGACTTTCTTTCTGAAAGCCGTTTATCTCGCGTTCCCGGTCGGCGATCAGGCGTACTGCGACGCTTTGCACTCGGCCGGCACTCAGATTTTTATTGCTCGTACTGATCTTTCGCCATAACACGGGGCTCAATTCAAACCCTACGATACGATCCAGCACCCGGCGAGCCTGCTGCGCCATTACGAGGTTCATATTCACCGTGCGCGGGTTATTTACAGCCGCTAAGATCGCGGGTTTAGTGATCTCATGAAACACGATCCGCTTAGTTGTTATCGGGTTAAGGCCTAACACCTCGCAGAGATGCCAACTTATAGCTTCGCCCTCACGGTCTTCGTCAGTTGCGAGCCAAACTTCGTCAGATTTTTTTGCTAAAGACCTCAGTTCACTCACGACTTTCTTCTTATCGTCAGAAACAATATAACGGGGTTCAAAATCGTTTTCGATGTCGATACCCATACCGGATTTTTCAAGATCACGGATATGGCCAAAGCAGCTATTCACATGAAAATCTTTTCCAAGGATCTTTTCAATTGTCTTTGCTTTTGCAGGGCTTTCAACTATTAGCAGATTCTTTGGCATATTACTGACTGGTGAAAAAAATACGTCAGCACCTTAATTTTTGTGCTGACGTTTAAGACTTCTAACATCTCACGATTGAGCTTGTCAATACGAGGCTATACCTTATTGAAATTTAACCGCATATCTAAACAAGATGTATTTACATCTTTCGTGCGTAATGTTTTCCGGGCAAAACGCGTATCAGATCACGTATATCGAGACCAACTAGCGCACTATTTAGATCACCAAAAGAAAGCCTGCTTTTCTCAAGCAATTCATCTATATGTGTCGGCTCGTCCGGCGTTAAATGCTCCCATATCTTGCGTTCGTGATCGGTAATATCCGCAGGGATAAGCTCCGGTTGCCGAGTTGCAGTTGCCGCTTTTGCCGATTCGATCTTTGGCGGTAATATCGCGGCCGCGATCTCCGACGGAAACTCAGCGACGACATCCTGCCATTGCTGCACTAATTTAGCACCACTCTTAATAAGGTAATTAGTGCCAAACGAATTTCCGGATGTAATATTTCCGGGTACGGCCATCACCTCGCGATTTTGTTCCATCGCGAGCCTTGCCGTGATCAATGACCCGCTGCGTTCGGATGCCTCGACTATCAAAACACCTAAGCTAAGTCCGCTTATGATGCGGTTGCGATAGGGAAAGTTTTC
>JAYVOS010000297.1:0-21254 GCA_043757775.1 Chloracidobacterium sp.
TTTCCATGCGGTTCGCCAGGATGTCATGGGTCGATTTGGATCCGTACGTTGCTCTCTTCCATGCCATGAAAATACAAAGTGTTCGGGCTTGGTGGCACCGACTTCCTAAACGAGATCATAAAGCTCGCGAAGAACTTTAATACACACATTATTCAAGAACCGGGTCCGCTAACATGACTGAGTTTTAGAGCGCCTAATTTCAATTAGACGGTCTTCGAATTTTATATCTTTCCATCGTAAACTTTTTATTTCACATGAACGCATGCCACAGTAAACCGACAATGTGGCAGCAGGGTCATTTCATAAGCCGCCTGAATGGAAATAAACCAGACACTTAGTTCTCCAATAAAACTCAGACTGTTATGCGTAGTTTAACTTGGTACTCTCAGGCTAGGTCGGGTATTCTGTGTCAACAGGAATGGAAGTCAGCAAGGAGTAAAAATATGGAACGAAAGACGGTGGATGATTATTCTCAGGAGTTGTTGGATCTATTTCATGAGTATCAGCATGGTGATATCGACCGGCGGTCGTTTTTGAGGGAAGCGGGGCGGTTTGCTGTGGGCGGGCTGACGGTGACGGCGATATTTGAGAGTTTGCGGCCGAATTACGCTTGGGCGCAGACGGTGAAGGCGGATGACGCGGACATAAAGGTCGGGTATGAGACGGTGCAGTCGCCGGACGGTAATGGTTCGATCAAAGGGTATCTGGCGAAACCGGCGAAGGGTAAGAAGTTTCCGGTCGTGCTGGTGATCCATGAAAATCGGGGCTTGAATCCGTATATCGAAGACGTTGCGAGGCGGCTGGCGAAGGTTGGTTACATGGCGTTTGCTCCGGACGGGCTGACATCGGTCGGCGGTTATCCGGGCACGGATGAAGCTGGAGCCGCCGCATTCAAAAAGGTGGACGGTAAGAAGATGACCGAGGATTTTGTCGCTTCAGCGATGTGGCTCAAGGCTCGGCCCGACAGCAAAAAAAAGCTGGGTGCGATCGGTTTTTGCTTTGGCGGGGGAATGGTCAATCAGCTTGCGGTGAGGCTCGGCGAAGAGCTTAAAGCGGGCGTCGCGTTTTACGGCCGCCAGCCCGGTGCTGCGGACGTGCCAAAGATCATCGCTCCGCTAATGCTGCATTACGCCGGTAACGACGCCGGCACAAACGCCGGCATTGCGGCATACGAAACCGCTCTGAAAGCGAACAAGAAAAAATACGAGCTATTTATGTACGAAGGCAAGCAGCACGGGTTTCACAACGACACCACGCCACGCTACGACGCCGATGCCGCTAAGCTGGCTTGGGAACGGAGCCTTGAGTTTTTTAAGAAGAACCTGAAGTAGAAATTCGTTTGTTAAAAAGAATGAGGATGTCAGAAAAGTCAAATTGTGTGCTGAAAGCACATTGAGAAGGTAGCCGGACGTGCAACGTCTGGTTAGAAGAGAAAATTGTCTCCGCACTGAAAGTGCGTAAAGACGGAGTTCTGCTGCATCTTCAATGCAGGAAACTTTATTCTCAATTTCCAGAGGTTTCAACTCTGGCTACCTTCTCGCTGCCGCTTCGCGGCAAAGAAAGGCTTTTCAGACAGCCTCGTTTTCATTTTAAGAGCAAACGGTATGCTTCTCGCTCCAGTCACAGGATTTATTTCGTTTGCTGAATTATCCAATCGGAAACTTCCTTTAACGCGACTGGTGAAAATGTTTGTTCGGTCTGTGCGTATTCTGAAGGCGAGCCTGTTTCGGATTCCTGAAACAAATGATTTAATTTTGGAAGTAAATTGATCGTAACCCGTTTATTTCCACCTTTTTCCAAGTGCAGTTTGATCGCATTAAGATCAACTTTTGCCGGAACCTGCAGATCATTTTCGCCGCCCAAAGCTAAAACGGGACATTTTACTTTTTCCAAAACAAGCGACGGATCATATTTTATAAAATACTGCATCCAAATGCTGAAAGTTGCTGGGTCATTGCCGATGCATCTTTATCGGGGACTTGATTTTGTTTGAGATAGGTCAGTAATTTTCCTTCGACTTCGTTTGAGTTGTCAGTGGTTTTTATAATTTCAAAGGCGCCTTTGTTTAGTTTTTGTCCCCGTTGGATATCGGATTCGGCGACGCCTGAGGCACGTTCGATCAACTCTTTTTGCAAAAGTAAGATTTGATCTCCGGGAATTCCTGTCCCCGCGAGCAAAACAATAAACGCAATATCTTTGGAATTTGCGGCGACCATAGGAGCTATAATTCCGCCCTCGCTGTGCCCTATCAAACCGATCTTATTTTTTTTGACATCTTTCCGGGTTTTCAAATAACCAACCGCCGACCGAACATCGTCCGCAAAATCCTGAGTGGTTGATGTGCTAAATTTTCCTAGTGATTGACCGACGCCCCTGTCGTCATACCGTAGCACGCCAATGCCGTTTCTGGTCAAATAATCGGACAAAACCAAAAACGGTTTATGACCGAGCAGTTCCTCGTCGCGATTTTGCGGTCCGCTGCCGGTGATCAATACAACGACCGGAAAGACACCATCTTTTTTTGGCAAAGTGAGCGTTCCGGCCAACGTAATTTTCGCGGATGGATTATCAAATTTAACGTCTTCTGAATAATAGGGATACGGCGGTTTGGGTTCTTGCGGCCTTTTCGGCAGGGCAATACCACCTCTGCTCAAAGTCACAGGGAACGATCCGCCGCCTTGCGATAATGTGCCGACAATTTTGTCCTCGGCGTTTAATTCGCCCAAAAATTCGGCCCCAGCTCTGCGATCGTCATTTTCAGCTTTGAATTTTTGTAGGTTGTTGCGGTTACAGGCAAGTCTTTCACCCCTTGCGATGGAATGTTAAGCGTTGATTGGTAGCCGTTCTCTGTTTTTTTAATATTATAAACAAAAGGGATCTTTTGTCCGGGAACAACAAGGACGCCGTTCCATTGTCCAGTTATGTCTTGTGAGTAAATGCTTAATGAGAACACCAAAAGTGAAATCAAACCCAAAATTGCTTTCATAAAATTTTTTATTTGAGAATCTTTCGCCAACACCTACAATTATGACAATGGCCGACGAAAATCTACAAACCGATCTGAGCTTAAAAGCTGTGATCAATTTATATTATGACTTATTTGTGCCGGAAACAGTTACGGGACCTGCTCCGCTGCTGATCGCCGTGCATGGTTACGGAGCCCACAAACGCTATATGATGCGCGAGGCGAGGCTCGTCGCTCCTGACGGTTGGGTCATCGCCGCGATACAGGCTCCGCATCCGCATTACAGGCGGACGGACGACGGCTATCGCGTCGGTTTCGGCTGGCTGTCCGATCACAAGCCCGAGGAATATGTGCGGCTGCATCATAAATTTGTACTGGACGTGATCAAGAAACTGGCGGGCGACGGCACGATCGATCGCGAACAAGTTTTTATGTACGGATTTTCGCAGGCGTGCGCATTGAACTTTCGGTTTGCATTCACTCACGGCGATATTCTAAAAGGCATCGTCGGCGTTTGCGGCGGGATTCCGGGCGATCTTGATACTAATGAAACATATGCGCCGTTTTATGCTGAGACGTTTTATCTCTACGGTGACGATGACGAGTTTTACACGCAGGAGCAGTTTGGCAAATTTAACGAAAAGCTAGCCACGACGCTGCCGCATTTTCAATCAAAACATTACACGGCCAAACACGAGATCACGCAGGAGATGCGTGTTGACATCAAAGACTGGCTGGGAAAGTTTATTTAATGGCGAGCTTTCTGATCTCGGCAAGGTCTTGCAATTCGGGCGGCAGAATTAACTGCGGAGTGTCGCTGGTCATTTCAACCTTGAACGCATCGGCCTTTGCTTTTGTGATAAGAGTCTTCGGCCCGTAGATAGTAAACGTCGCAATTTTGCCGTTGACGGGCGTTGAAAACGTTCGTTCGATACGTGTTTCGCCGATACGGACAAACACATCTACGACAGTATTGAGCACAGAAACCTTTGGGTTCGAAGATGTTACGGCGACTTGCTTTGCGGTGAAGTCATCTTTTTTGCCTGTAAGCTCAACCTTGTCCGTTTGGACATATTCGAGTATTTTGACGACACTTGCGGGGCCCCGGACGCGGATCTTTGAAGGCAAAACAGTTGTATTGTAAACCTCGAAACCATTTGCTGTAACGCCGATAGTGATCGTCTTGACCTCTATATCTTTTTCTTCGACGACCTCAAGACTGACAGCGATACGGCCCGGAGCGACCTCGGTCAGCTTGATGCCTTGCGGCAATTGGACATAGACATTTTCCGGCGTCAGAGACACGACGCGGTCGCCAGATGCGACATCGGTCAGGTCTAGCGAGGCTATGAGGTCAGCTTTGTTTATCTGGTCGATCTTTCGTTTGTCACCGCTGATGACGATATCGACTTCCTGTATAGGCGAGTTGGTTATCTCAGCGTTGTTTGAAATATTGAAATTGAGCGGAACGGTGATCCGTTTGGTCGTAGGAGTGCTGAGGCCTGTGACTCCGAACCAAAGAGCAAACGTGATAACAAGAGCCAATAGCTTTAACGCCCAATCCTCGAGAAAGAGTTTGCGAAGGATATGTTTTGCGAATAACTTTCTGGCCATCCTCTTTACAATATCTCCGTGCTCTCTGAGGGCTCCGCCGCTAAATTCTTATCGCGACGCGGTTCGATGAGTGGTATTTCCAGAGCGTCGAGCAACAATTTACGCAGCTGTCCGGTATCGAGATTGCGGTGGACGACGCCAGCTTCGACATAAGTTATCAGTCCGGTTTCTTCGGAAACGACGATCGATATGGCATCGGAGCCTTCGGTAATGCCGATCGCTGCGCGGTGACGTGTGCCTAGCTCGCGTGAGACCTCAGGATTTTTTGTCAGCGGTAGAAAAACTGATGCTGCAGCGAGGCGTTCGTTTTGTATGACGACAGCACCGTCGTGCAGCGGCGTTGACGGGTTAAATATCGTGACGAGCAGATCGTAGCTGAGGCGAGCGTCGAGTTGGACACCGGCGTCGATAAAATTGCGGAGCCCGATGTTGCGTTCGATAACGATCAGGGCACCGGTCTTTTCCGAAGCAAGCGTCGTCACCGCCAGCACGATCTCGTCATAGACGCTGCCGCCAAACTGCCCACGTTGGCGCTTTAATATCGGAAAACGCAGGCGATTTGCGAAATACATCAGGGCCTGACGGATCTCCGATTGAAACAGCACAATGATCGCGATGCCGATAAACCCGACCGCGTAACGTAGCACAAATTCGAGTGTCGATAATTCCTGCGAAACGGCAAGCCAATACAGCAGTCCGAGAATAACCATTCCCACGACCGTCGGCACCGCCCGCGTCCCGCGAAACAGCTTGAGCACCACGTACACAATGATAAAAACCAACGCGATGTCAAAGACATTACGCAGGCTACTTATCGTCGGGATGTAGTTAGTAAATTGCATCTAGTACGGCATTTACGAACAGAAATAGACAGTTGTTCCGGGGCCCGTTAACGCCCTAAGAATAACATAATATGCTGCTCTATTATGCTGAAATTTTAGGCCTCGAATGGTATCTCGGCGTTTTGCAGAATGCTAAGTTCGTTGCTGGTGACGCGTTCGAGGAGTTTTGGATCTTCGAACATTTTGACGAGGCCGTGGACGGTCGCATATCGCGGTTCTTCGGCGATCGACACGGGCAGATTGATAAACGAACGCATATATCGATCAATGCCCTCGAGCAGGGCTCCGCCGCCTGTCAGGATCACGCCGCGATCGTAGATGTCTGCAGCAACTTCGGGTGGGAGTTCGGTAAGTGTGTCTTTCACACGCAGAGCGATGCGGCGGACGATACCCTCGACTATCGGATAGACCTCGCCAGCAGTTATCTCGACGGCTCCGGGGCCACCGGTTTGTACGTCGCGGCCGCGAACCTCTATTGATTTGGAAATATCCTCGGGCAAAAATGTCGATGAAAACATCGTCTTGAGCAACTCGGTCGTTTCTTCGCCGACCTGCAACCCACGATGGCGTCGAAGATGTGTCGAGAGGCTTTCGTTAATTGCATTGCTGCCGTAACGCTCAGAAGTCGAATGGACGATCGAGCCTTTGGCGATAATGGCGATATTGGTCGTTCCGGCGCCGATATCGACGATGGCTGTGGCGCGTTTGTCGGTTGGCAACACGCCGGCACCGAACGCGGCTGCGAGGCCCTCTTCCATCATAAAAACCTTGCCGATGTGAGCCTCCTCGGCAGCGTTGAGCATTGCTCTTTGCTCAACGTGCGTTACATCCGAAACGATGCTCATCACGGCTTGTATAGAGATATTTGATCCGCCGGTTTTCGACTTTTTGACGAAATGAGCGAGCATTTTTTTGGTGCGTTCAAAATCAGCGACGACACCACCGGTAAGTGGAGCTTTGACCGTAACGTCGCGGCCCTCGCGACCTGTCATCTCGGCGGCCTCAAGGCCGAAAGCGACGATCTCGTCTGTCATCTCATTGATCGCGACGAGCGACGGCTCATCAAGTACGACACCGCGGCCTTTGACAGCAATAATAGTGCTGGCAGTGCCGAGGTCGATCGCCATCGAATCAGTAACTAATTTTTTTAGAGATGAGATCTTTAACATAAAGATGTGGCCCTAATATTTACCCCTTGTAAATGTCTGATCTGGGAATATAAGCCTAATAATGAACCGATTCCAATATATGTCAAGCCCAGTTTACCTCGTAAAGCTCGACCGCTTGCACGCGGTTTTTGACTGTAAGCGGCTCGCGCTTTGTCAGAGGAAAGATGTTTCCGGCGGCTAGTGCGGTTGCCTCGCTTATTAATATCTGCCCGCCGATGGAATTCGATTCGAGCCTTGATGCCAGATTGACCGTGTCGCCGATGGCTGTGTACTCGGACCGTTTTTCCGAACCGATGTAGCCAACCGTAGCTTCGCCTGTATGCAGCCCGATGCCCATTGCGACCGACGAATATCCGGCAGCGGTTAGCTCCGCATTGAGGTCGATGAGGCGTTTTTGCATCGTAACCGCCGCCATTAGAGCATTTACAGGATCAGCAATCGTAGCTGTCGGGGCTCCAAATAACGCCATCAGACCGTCACCGATATATTTATCAAGCGTGCCGCCGTGGTCAAAAATTATCTCCGACATGATCGAAAAATATTGGTTGAGCACCGCAACTACGCGTTCGGGCTTTTCGTGTTCGGAAAACGCCGTAAATCCGCGAATGTCTGCAAACAGCACAGTGATCGTCTGATTAACACCGCCGAGCTTGAACGAGTCCGGGTTTTCAAGCAGCTGCTGCACGACATACTCGGGCATAAAGCGGCTGTAATTTGCACGGGCAACCTCTTCGCGGGCGAGGCGTTTATGAGCTTTGACGGTTTCGACCGTGACTGCAGTTTGTGCGGCGACGGCGCTTATCAGTTCCAGATGGTCGGGTGAAAAAGCGGCAAACGGATCGAGCCTGTCGGCATAAAGCACGCCGTGAACATTAGATGCCGTTATCAGCGGAGCACAGATGGTAGAACGCACGCCTTGTGAGACGATCGATTCGGCCCCCTGAAACTGTTCATCGGTCTTAGCGTCCTGCGAGAGTATCGCCATGCCCTCAGACATTACTTTTTGCGTGATCGTGCGGCTGACGGTCAATTTCGCAGTCAATTTTTCAATGCTCTCATCACGCGTCTTTGCACCGACCTGATAAAGACTTGTGATATCGATCTTGCCGTCAGGTGTTTCCTCAGCCAGCATCGCTACGACACGATCGGCGGGCGTTCCGCGGAAAATGAGGTCGGTCGCCTTTTCAAAAATCTCTTCTAATTCAAATACCGTGCCAAGCGTCTTGCTCATCTCGAAAAGCAGCTCTAGGATCTTGGCTTTTCGGCGTAGGTCTTTTATCTCGGCGGGCGTCGCGATCGCAGATTCGAGCGAAAGGTTAGACTGCCGTCCGATGATCTCATTTACCGACATCTGCACCTGCGTATGGCCCATCGGCAGATCGTCAAATGTGACGCTCTTTGTTTTCATGTTGTCGGCCGTGTAGTTGATCATCGTCGCCGACTCGGTTTCGATAACAGGCACGACCGCGTCGGCAACAACTCTAAATGACATCGTGCTCTCGCCGATCATGATGACATCGCCCTCGTTCAGCAGACATTCGAGTTGGACGACGTCGTTGACGAAAACATGATTGACACTGCGGTTGAGCTGGCCGTTTTCGATATATCCGTCGATGATGCGGTATTTGCCCGCGTCGGCGGTGATCATCGCGTGTTTACGCGAGACGCGGCGGTCATTTAGCACGACATCGTTTTCTTTGGCGCGGCCGATGGTAAAGACATTGTCAGTCTCAATGCTAAATTCCCAATTTTGGCCGGTCGGATCTTGTATTGTTAAAATTGCGCTCAAGTTAAAATAATTGTAATTGTTAACGAGTAAATGGTAAATTGACCGCGTCGAAGATTAACCAACATTCATGATCTATTTTGATAATAATGCTACTACGCAGATAGCGCCGCCGGTGTTTGAAGCGATGCGGCCGTTTCTCGACGGCAGCTACGGCAATCCGTCGTCAGCTTATGAATTTGGCAAAATGACGGCAAAAACGGTCGCGGATTCGCGGTCGAATGTCGCGAAACTTTTAGGTGCTGCAAGCCCTGACGAGATCGTTTTTACATCCGGCGGGACCGAGAGCGACAACTGGGCGATCTTAGGAGCACTCGAAGCAAACCCCGAAAAAAATCACATTATCACAACCAGAGTTGAGCATGACGCTATTCGTAAACTATGTGAAAAGCTTGAGGGCAGAGGCTTTCGCGTGACTTGGATCGATGTAGATGAGAACGGCAGCCTCGATCTGGACGGCCTGCAGTCATCACTTACGGACGACACGGCGATAGTTTCTGTAATGCTTGCGAACAACGAAACGGGCATCTTATTTCCGGTCAAAGAGATCGCTGAGATCGTGAAAGCTAATTCCACGGCCCTCTTTCACGTCGATGGAGTTAACGCCGCTGGGAAAATTCCGGTTGACCTGAAATCGACCGCAATAGATATGTTTTCCGTTTCCGGACACAAGTTTCACGGGCCGAAAGGTGTGGGTGTTTTGTTTATTCGTGAAGGCATAAATCTACCGTCGATTACATTTGGTGGCGGACAAGAACGCGGGAAGCGTGCCGGTACCGAGGCCGTGCATCAAATTGCGGGCCTCGGAGCGGCGGCCGAATTTGTTAAAGATATGGCTCCGATGTCAGCGATCCGGGAAATGCGAGACCGTCTGGAAATCGAAATTTTGAACAAAATTCCAAATTCTCGGTTAAACGGCACGAATGACTGCTCAAAAAGATTGCCGAACACCTCGTATATATCATTTGAAAACACAAACGGCGAAGCGATACTGGCACGGCTCGACGCTGCGGGCGTCTGCGTTTCGACGGGCTCTGCGTGCAACTCGCAAGACCACACGGCATCGGGCGTTCTACAAGCGATGAACGTGCCTTATGTGCAGGCAATGGGTGCGATCCGGTTTTCGCTGGGGCGGTTTAATACAACCGCCGAGGTTGATAAAGTGCTCGAAGTGCTTCCGAGTATCGTTCAGGACTTAAGAAATTTAGGAAATTAAAAAAATATGAAAAAACAGATCTTGTATTATTCGTTTGTCATTGCATTTATGGTTGGCGTTTACGCAAGTGCTAACCGCGTGTCGGCTCAAACGGAACCGATGACCGGCGGTTACGGCGATGTTGCGGTCGATTCAAAAGAGACGAAAAAGTTTGCACGGTGGGCGGTCAAGGCCCGCTCACAGAGTACACATAAGCAGATAACACTAGTCAAGATCGTAAAAGCTGAGCAGCAGGTCGTCAGAGGTCTAAATCACCGAATTTGTATGGATGTTCGTGAGGGCAAACACAAAACACGCAGGGTGACGGTAGTGGTTTGGGAGGACATTAATAACAGGCCGCTCAAACTGACCGACTGGAAGACGGGTGGATGCACTGATCTGTAGTTTTTTCTTAATGATTCAGTTCGAATGTTACAAATACTCTTTCCTCAATGAGTATTTGTCCGAGGGCAAAAGTTACCGGGCTGACAAACGGATTTTTCGGTGTTTCAATATTGCCGTTTTCTCCAGAGACACCCACTCCGTCACCGTTTCCATTACCGGATCCAGTGCCGCTAGTATAGCCGGGAGTATCGGCATTTTCTTCCCTGATCACATATGCCTTGCCTACGGTTTGGCCTAGTTGTCGGGCGTATAATTGGGCTTTTGCCTGCGCGTTTTTGACGGCAATTGCCCGCACTTGTTCCTGATACTTTTGTAATTGACTGTTTTCGATGCGTATTGCAACGACCCGGTTAACGCCAGCTTCGATAGCTTTGGCAAGAAAGCTGTCGATCTTGTCCAGGTCTTTTAGTGTCACAAATATTCGCTTTGTGATTTCAAAACCGATTAAAACGTGATCACCGCGAGGGTCTTTCGATCCCGTATATTGTGGTGATATGGTCAGACTGTCTGTCTGGATTTCTTCAGGACCGATATTGAAAGCCTTTACCACAATCAGCGTTTTGGCTGACCGAGTATCGTTTTCTTGTTTTGCTGTGGACAAGTCTTTGTTGGCTGTAACGACTTCGAAAGTGAATACTACTTGATCTGGTGAGATATTCATGTGAGCCTCGCCCACGACCGAGACGGATGGTCGGACGTCCTGTGCCGAGGTTGATAGAGCGGTTACGGCGCAGAAAATAAAAATAAAAAGTATTTTCATGTTACTCCCTGAGATTTTAAGTGTTAGTAGCCTGAGCCAATCGAATGGTTGTTTAGTGAAAAGGTGCCGAAGCAAAGGTAAGAGAACCACCCCGTCATCCGAAGCGGCTGCCACCCCTCCTTCGAAAGGAGGGGAGTTTTTTTAGGCGGCTTTTTCTATTCCGTATCTCGACAATTTGAGATAGAGGCCGCGGCGGGTGAGGCCGAGTTCGTTAGCGACACGTGAGATATTCCAGTTGTGTTTTGCCAAAGATGTGCGGATGAGCTGCATTTCGAGTTCGGAGACGGCTCCTTCGAGTGTGCCGCCTTCAGAAATGTTAGCGAATGGCGAAAATGCACTATTATAAGTTGCGATGGGTCGAGCGTTTGAATTAATATCAAATGGCGTCAGCGGCTGGGCGCTGCGTTTTAGTTCGGGTGAAAGGTGTTCGGGGGTGACGACCTCGTTATCGACCGCACGTGCGACGACACGCTGTATCTCGTTGCAGAGCTGGCGGACATTGCCTTCCCAATTACAGACCATCAGCATATCGATGACCTGCGGGGTGAATGTGATGTCGTGTTTGCCGAAACGCTCGGAGTAATGATTGACGTAATAATTGACGATCGGCGGTATCTCAGCACGGCGTTCGCGCAGGGGCGGCACGCGCAGCCGAATGACGTTTAGCCGGTAATAAAGATCCTCGCGAAACGTCCCGTTAGCGACCTTTTCCTCAAGCGGCATGTTTGTCGCGGCGATGATCCGGACATCGACCTTAAGCGGTTTCTTTTCGCCGAGCGGCTGTATCTCGCCCTCCTGCAAAAATCGGAGCAATTTCGGCTGCACGTCTATTGGCAGGTCGCCAATCTCGTCTAAGAAGAGCGTTCCGCCATCAGCCGTGCGGATCGTTCCGGGACTGTCGGCGACGGCTCCGGTAAACGAGCCTTTCCGGTAACCGAAAAGATGAGCATCAGCCAATTCTTTAGGCACGGCGGTGCAGTTAAACGGCACAAATATCTTATCCTTGCGGTTCGACAGCGTATGGATCGCACGCGATACGAGCTCTTTACCGGTGCCGGATTCGCCCGTCACGAGAACGGTCACGTCAGACGAGCGGATCTTATAAACTTCCTCGACAAGGGCGGTCATCGCCGGTGACGAATGGATAAAGCCGGGCATCAGGCTGTTTGACGTGTACGGGCTCAGCTCGCGTTCGGCGGGTGTCGATTTGTCTTTTTCACGCAAGGCAACTACGTCCATCCCAAGCTCGACCACACGAAGCAAAGGCTGCAGGGAGCTGTCATCGGTCAGGGTCGCCCCAGACGCAGGATCGATCAGCAGCATTGCTGTCGGCGAGGCCGATCCGCGAAGGTGCAGCACGGCGATATTCTTTGTGCGGACGAAATTTCGCTCGTCGTTTTTGGTCTGAGCATCGTGCAGTTTGGTAACAAGCTCATTGCTTTCCTGCGGCGAATATCCGTGCGTGATAAATGGATAAAGGCGGTTTTTGTCGTTAAACTGGGCAATAATGATCTTTTTGGCATTGCTGTCCTGCTGCAAGACGGCGACAAGCTCGCGAAACAGCAGTTCACGCGATGCGGTCGCCTCGGCGAGGCGGACCGTCAAAAGTTGTGAAACGACTGAATTGGAGCGACGTTCTGATTTTGCGACGGGTTTAGGATCAACGACTGATTCGAGACGTTCAAGCTCTTTGCTTGCCGCATCCATCAGCACACGGGCACCGAGCTTTTTAAAGATATCCATCGCCGATGCGAGATGCTTTTTAGCACGGGCGGCATTACGGGCATCGAGGTGCGAGCCGAGCAAATGATGCATCAGGCCGGTGTGGTAGATGTCTTCGGCGGCCTCGAAAATGGTCAGGGCTCGATTGAAATGATGGACAGCGAGTTCTTCATCAGCGTCTTCGATAGCGGCGAGGCCGCGAATGCGCTGGATATTGCCAAGCACAAAGAAATCAGCCGACGGATCGCTCTCCTCAATGGCGGTTATTGAGTCTTCGGCATCTTCGACATTGCCTTGCAGGACGTAACTCTCGGCAAGCACAAGTCCCGCCATGTTTGCGTAATGTTTATCGCCGATCTCGCGTGAAAACGCGATCGTATCGGTCGCTTGAGCAATAGCTTTTTTGATCTGGCCCTGAGCCAGATAACATCGGGCGAGGCTGCGCATCGATTGGATCGTGTACCACTGATGTTTACGACTTTTGGCAAAGGCTACGGACTTGTCCAAATACTCTTCGGCTAGATCGAGATCACCGCGAAGCAAGGCCAGCTCACCAAGTGAATCGTAAATTCCGGCAACGTGGACATGATCTTCTTTTAGGCCGATAGTCAGCGCCCGATCTATCATCTCTTCGGCCTTGTCCCACTGGCCCGTAAGCAGTAGATGAATGCCGAGATTGTTGTATGCAATTACCGTATTTAGAGCGTGCTCGGTCTGGTCAAAAAACTCGATGGATTTTTCGAGACAGGCGATGCCGTCCTGCGCACGGCGCAAGAACCAATACGCACCGGACATATCGGTGTAGAGTTTGCCAAGCATGAAAGGAGCCGAATTGCTGCCGATGATCTTGATGCCGAGCTCAAAGTTTTCGATAGACTTTTCGCTGTTCCCCTCTTGGTGATATGTGTTGGCGATCTCGCGATACGATTCGGCCATGCCGAGCCAGTTGCCATTTTCCCGAAAATGATCGAGAGCTTTTGTCGCGTATCCGCGGCTGATAGGATATTCGCTCAGCTTGCGATAAACGCGGGCGAGGGCAATATCGATATTTCCGCTCAGATGACGAAGGTCATTTTCCTCAGCTTTTTTCAGCGTTTCCTTTAATAGCGTGACGGCTTTCGGCTGATCCGTCAGGTTGTTATAAGCGATGGCGAGCTGCGTCGTGACCCTTACTTGCGTTTCGATAAAAAGTTTTGAGAGTTCGCCTTCGTTTTCAAACGAAATTACGGCTTCGAGAGATTCTTTATAACGGCCTGTGGTTTCGAGCGTAAATGATAACAGGCGTTTGAGGTTAGCGAAATTGTCAGGCGAAAGATTGTAGCCATCAATTGTTTTCAACAAGATCTCTTCAGCTTCGGCGGAGTGACCCTCGCGCAGTTTTTGGCCGACGCTCGAAAAAAGCGCATCGATATTATCGGCGGAGATTCCACGAGCGGTTCCCGTGGCGGACAACCCGTTTGCTGTAGATCTGTCTTTTTTCATTTGTTGATCCCGAACAAAACGACCAATCGATGTCGGATTTCAAATACCGTCATCACAAAACAGGTTCAATTGAATACTAAGTAAACAGCGCAATGGAAATTTATCAAAAAAATGTCTCCGCGTCTATATATATTTTATCCAAATGTAAACGCCTATTTGAAACAAGGCATCAAAGCTGATTTCCAATCGTTCCGGTATTTGCAAATGATGCGATTTTTGCAACACTTAAGGCACGAGCCATCGTAGTTAGCATTAGTTATATGAACAAAGAAATTAGCGGTCACGGCAAAGCAGTTTTTCAGGACTCAAAAGGTCGGCGCGGGCGTTTGTTTTCTTATACGAGTGTGTTAGCAGGGATGGTCGTGACTGTATTGCTGACGTTTTTTGTTATCAGCGTGCTGATAAATCCTTTCCTGCCGCTGATCCGTTTGAAACCTGTCGCTGCCTTGCCGCACGAGGCTGACACGAACTTTCACCCGCCCGAACTAACGCTCACAAAGCGTGAAGTTATTGCCAAACAAACCGGGGAAAGGGCAAAAAGCGAGCAAAAAAATCGCGACGATTCGAGATTGCAGCGAGCAGCCGACGCGGAATTATTGAGAGCGTCAAAAGGCGCCCCAATTACTCAGGCTACAAACAATGGCAATCCACTGGCCATTGGGTTTTATGTAAACTGGGACGACTCGAGCCTCGCGTCTCTTAAACAAAACTACAATTCGCTCGATTGGGTGGTACCCGAATGGATAAGACTTTCGGGTGATCCGAAAGATCCCCTTGTTCTGGATATGAACCAAGGGGCAAGAGAGGCCCTCGATTTCCTGCAAAAAAACAAACCTGAGATACCGGTGTTACCGCTGCTGCAAAATTATAAGAACGAACAGTGGAATTCGGACATCCTCGTGCGTTCGGTCTCCAACGAGGATCAGCGGCAAAAACTGATCGCGGCATTGCTCACTCAGATCGACAAATACAAATTTGGCGGCATTACGATCGATATCGAGGAAGTGCCGCAGTCGTCACAGACAAATCTTTTTGTGTTTATGAAAGAGCTGCGGGCGGAGTTACAAACTCGCGGTTTGATCTTGGCTCAGGCCGTGCCCTTCGACAATCCGGACTGGAATTATAAGGCGTATGCGAGCGTTACGGATTATCTAATGTTGATGGCGTATGACCAGCATTGGTCGACCGGCGAGGCCGGGCCGGTCGCGGGACAGGATTGGTATGAGTCTATATTAAAGAAACGGATGGCCGAGCTGTCGCCGGCACAGACGATCGTCTGTTTTGGCAATTACGGCTACAACTGGGCTAACGATAAGAGCGAGGCCGAGGATCTTTCATTTCAAGAATCGCTTCTCACTGCAAAAGATTCACTCGATTCGCCGACGGAGATCAAATTTGATCCGGTCTCAAAAAATCCGTATTTCACATACACCGAGGAGGACGGCAAAAACCACGCCGTTTGGTTCCTGGATGCCTCGACTGCCTTTAATGAGATGCAGATAGCTGCACCATATAAACCGGCGGGATTTGCCCTGTGGCGGCTCGGCAGCGAAGACCCGTCGCTATGGAAAGTCTTTGGCTCAGGCAACAAGCAGATCGCTGCGGACGATCTACGGACGATCAAATACGGCTACAACGTAGATTTTCAGGACACGGGCGAGATCCTCCAAGTTACCGCCGAACCACAGGACGGCACACGCGACATTACAGTCGCTGCGGACGGAAAAATTAGCGATCAAGTTTATCGACAGATACCTTCGTCGTATGTCATACAGCGAACGGGTGATAAACCAGGCAAGATCGTGCTGACATTCGACGACGGCCCGGACCCTGTCTGGACGCCAAAGATCCTTGATATCCTCAAACAGGAAAACGTAAAAGCGACTTTTTTTATCGTCGGGCAAAACGGCCAGGACAATCCTGACATGATAAAACGCATCGTAGCCGACGGTCACGAAATAGGAAATCACTCTTACACGCATCCAAATCTCGGCGAAGTGCCGCGTCAGATCACCGATCTCGAACTCAACGCCACACAGCGCCTGATCGAATCGCTCACCGGCCACTCAACGAGGCTTTTCCGGGCGCCCTATTTTGGCGATGCCGAGCCGCGAAACCCGGACGAGGTTGATCCGACCGTTCAGGCGCAAAACCTCGGCTACATCTCGGTCGGGCTGCACCTCGACCCGGACGATTGGAAGCTGAAAAACGACGACGGCTCACCGCACACGGCCGACCAGATGGTTGACGAGATATTGAAACAGGTGGCCATCACGACGCCTGAGGAGCGCGGCAACATCGTGCTGATGCATGACAGCGGCGGCGACCGTTCGGCAACCGTCGAAGCTCTGCCAAAGCTGATACACGAGCTGCGTAATCGCGGATTTGAATTTACAACCGTTGCCGATCTGGCCAATATGACGCCCGACGAAGCGATGCCGCCCGTGCCACAGGATCAATCGTTTTATTCTAAAACGGATGCCTACGTTTTTTACGGTGTGTCGATCGCCGGTTGGCTGATGCGTTGGATCTTCCTAATAGGCATCATCCTGGGGCTCGGACGAATGGCGGTGATCGGCATTCTCGCGTTTGCCCAATTTGTGCGTTCGCGGCATCGTGAAACGACACATTTCGGGGAGGCTTACCAACCTCTTGTGTCTGTGATCGTCCCTGCGTTTAACGAGGGCAAGGTAATCTTACGCACCATTGAAAGCTTGCTTGCGTCCGATCATAAAAATTTCGAAATACTTGTGGTCGATGACGGCTCGACCGATGACACATATCAATTAGCCAAGGATAATTATGGTGAAAACCCGCAAGTTTCGGTCTGGACAAAGTCCAACGGCGGCAAGGCCGAGGCATTAAATTTCGGCTGGCGCAAGGCAAAAGGCGACATCATCATCGCACTCGACGCCGATACGCTCTTTACGCCGGAGACGATATCCGCTCTTGCACATCGTTTTGCCGACGAACATATCGGAGCCGTCGCCGGTAACGCAAAGGTTGGCAATCGCATCAACATCGTTACCAAATGGCAGGCTCTCGAATACGTCACGTCGCAAAATTTTGACCGTCGTGCGTTTGCCTCGCTCAACTGCATCACAGTCGTGCCGGGTTCCGTCGGCGCATGGCGGCGAGAGGTGCTAGAGCAGACAGGCGGATTTTCTTCTGACACATTGGCCGAGGATCAAGATCTGACAATCCAGGTGCGAAAGCTCGGCTACACGATCGGTTACGAGGAGAAAGCTATAGGGCTGACCGAGGCTCCGGACAGCTTGCGAAACCTCGCTAAGCAGCGTTTTCGTTGGTCATACGGCACGCTTCAATGTATGTGGAAACACAAAAACGCACTGCTCAATCCAAAATACGGCACACTCGGGTTTGTCGCAATGCCAAATGTTTGGATCTTTCAGGTGTTTTTCCCGCTTATTTCGCCGCTGATGGATTTGATGTTTGTCTGGACGCTCATCTCGGCTCTCATCGGCACTCTCGAACACCAGCAGGAATATGCCCACACGCCGACCAATCTTAATCAGGTCATTTTTTATTACGCACTGTTTCTCGCGGTCGATTGGTTTGGGGCGTTTGCCGCATTTCTAATGGAAAAAGGCGAGCAAAAACGCCTGCTCGGATGGTTGCTCATTCAGCGTTTTGGCTACCGCCAAGTTATGTACTGGGTAATGGTCAAATCGGTCTACACTGCCATCTACGGAGCAGTCGTCGGATGGGGCAAACTCGAACGCAAAGCGACGGTCACCGCGAAAGCATAACTTAGCCACAAAAGACTCAAAAAAGAAGTTTTGGCCACGAATCCACACGGATAAATACAGATCAAAACCAAACATTTAAAATATCTTTTTTCTTATCCGTGTTCATCTGTGTGGATCTGTGGCTAAAATCTTCTATTATGTTAGATTTTATTTATGCCTGAGTTTTCAGACATAGACGGTGGCAGTGATGTGCTTGTCGAGAAAAAGATAAAGCTCGAAAAACCCAAGCTGTTTAAAGTCCTGCTCCACAACGACGATTTTACGACGATGGATTTTGTCGTTTTTGTGCTGCAGCACGTATTTTCCCGTTCTGAGGCCGAGGCGATCACTATAATGTTGAATGTTCATAACGCAGGCGTCGGCGTCGCAGGACTCTACCCTTACGAGATAGCGACGATGAGAGCCAACAAAGCAATGAACCTCGCCAAGGCCCGGGAGTATCCGCTGTTGTGTACTGTCGAGGAAAAATAAATACCCAAGATGCACAATCTAAAAATTGTGATAATCTATTCTAACTATGCGGAGGCCATCGCCCATTATTATCGACATAAAAGAGACGCACTCAGATTAACGTCTGAGCGATGGTGAAATTTTGCCTTACGAGTCCCAAGCCGAACATAAGGCTTGGGGCTTTTTGATTTACAAATGAGTGAACAATTAGATCTAAAGAAAACAGTTAACCTGCCGCGGACGGATTTTGCACAAAAGGCTAATCTCGGCCAGAGCGAGCCCGCGCGTCTCAAGAAATGGACGGAGATGGGGCTTTATGAAAAGGTGATCGCGGCTCGCGAGGGGCGTGAGAAATTTATCCTTCACGATGGGCCGCCGTATGCTAATGCTGACATTCACATCGGTACGGCGCTCAATAAAATACTCAAGGATTTTGTAGTCAAGACCCGCTCAATGATGGGTTTTGAGGCGCCGTATGTTCCGGGTTACGACTGCCACGGGCTGCCGATCGAGACCATCGTCGAAAAGAAACTGGCGGAAAAGGGCAAGAATAAAAACGACATTCCGGTCGCCTCGTTTCGACGCATCTGCCGCGAACACGCCTCGACGGCGATGAACAATCAGACACGCGATTTTCAGCGGTTGGGAATTCTCGGCGAGTGGAAAAATCCGTACCTTACGATGTCGCCGGAGTACGAATCTTCGACAGCGAGGCTTTTCGGCAAATTTCTCGAACGCGGCTACGTTTACAAAGGCCTGCGTCCGGTCTATTGGTGCATCCACGACCAGACGGCGCTTGCAGAGGCTGAGGTCGAGTATCGCGAGCACACCTCGCCGTCGGTTTACGTCAAGTTTCCGCTCAAGTCTGATCCCGCACTGATCGACGGAGCTCTTGTGGGTAAAAACGTCTTTGTCGTCATCTGGACGACGACCCCGTGGACGCTTCCCGCAAATCTCGGTATCACGGTCCATCCTGATTTTGACTATTCGGCGATAGAGGCGAATGGTGAGGTTTACATCGTCGCATCTGAATTAGCAGCTTCGTTTGTTGAAACGTGCGAGCTTGGCGAGATCAACGTACTTGCTCGTTTCAAAGGCTCAAAGCTCGACCGGCTTGAAGCAAAACATCCCTGGATCGGCCGCAAATCGCTGATAATGAACGCCGATCACGTCACGCTCGGCGAGGCTGATGCTGAGGTCGAGCTTGATGCTAAGTACGAGAATAAGACCGCCGGAAAATCTGGCACGGGCTGTGTACACACCGCTCCCGGCCACGGTGCGGATGACTTTGCAGTAGGTAAAAAATACGGGCTTGAGGTGTATGCACCGGTCGATGCGGCAGGCAAATTTACCGCCGAAGTCGAGCATTTTGCCGCCCTCAACGTTTTCGAAGCCAATCCGAAGATCGTCGAATTTTTGCGTGAAAGCGGGACATTGCTTCACGTCGAGCATTATCAACATCGTTATCCGCATTGCTGGCGATGTAAAAATCCCGTGATCTTTCGGGCGACGCCGCAGTGGTTTGTTTCGATGGACGAGTCAGTTGGCGGTTCGTCTCTGCGCCAACTTGCCCTTGATGAGATCGCCGAGGTCAAATGGCATCCCACGTGGGGTGAGGGACGCATGGGCAATATGTTTAAAGGGCGGCCCGACTGGTGCGTCTCCCGACAGCGTTCGTGGGGCGTGCCGATACCTGTTTTTTACTGCAGCGTATGCGAAGAGCCGGTCGCCGATCCTAAGATAATCGACCACGTCGCCGATATTTTTGCTGTCGAAACATCGGACGCATGGTACGCGCGGTCCGAGCATGAACTACTGCCAGACGGCTATAAATGCGTGAAATGCGGCGGCGGTGATTTTCGTAAAGAGACCGACATTCTTGACGTATGGTTCGATTCTGGTTCGAGCTGTGTCGCGGTGCTCGAAACACGCGGCGAGACGCTGCGTTTTCCGGCGGACGTTTATCTCGAGGGCGGCGATCAGTATCGCGGTTGGTTTAACTCATCTTTAAGCTGCGGCATCGCGGCTCACGATAGTGCTCCGTATAAACAGATCATTACTCACGGCTGGGTCGTCGATGGCGAAGGCAAAAAGCAGAGCAAATCCATCGGCAACGTCACGGCTCCAAAGGAGATCATCGATGCCTCTGGCGCCGACGTGCTCCGTATGTGGGCGGCGGCGGTGGATTACACCGAAGACGTTCGCTGCTCGGAGGAGATACTGCTCCGCGTCGTAGATGCGTATCGCAAATTCCGCAACACGTTGCGTTACGCGCTCGGAAATCTTGACGGTTTTGACCCTAACAAAGACTCTGTCCCAGCCGATCAAATGCAAGAGATCGACCTATGGGCACTTGCCGGATTGAACGAAGTAACCGAAAAAGTTGTCGCGGCGTACACGGCCTACGATTTTCAGGCGGCGTATAACGCGATCTACAATTTTTGCACGGTAAACCTGTCGGCGCGGTATTTCGACATTATCAAAGACCGTCTCTACATCCTCGCACCACATTCGCAGGCAAGACGCTCGGCGCAGACGACGCTTTATCAGATCGTCGATACGCTGTGCCGCCTGATGTCGCCGATACTGGCGTTTACCTCGGACGAGGCCTGGGAAAATCTGCCGGGGCAGAAAATTGCGTCGGTCCACATCGCCGAATTTCCTAAGGCTATAGATGCCGATAATTCCGGCATCGCGGAAAGCTGGGAACGTGTTTTTGCAATCCGCGACGAGGTGCTAAAAGCACTTGAGACAGCTCGTAACGACAAGCAGATCGGCTCTTCGCTTGAGGCAAAAGTTATCCTGACGACTAATGCCGCCACCACACGTCTACTGCTCGATTATTACGAACAGCTACGTTACATCTTCATCGTCTCGCAAGTCGAGGTTCACGAGGGCGATGTGTTTTCGGTCGCGATCCAAAAAGCTGACGGCGAAAAATGTGAGCGGTGCTGGAATTATTCCGTTAAGGTTGGAGAATTTAAAGATAATCCGACCGTGTGCGAACGCTGCGAAGAGGCACTGAAAGAGACCCTATAGCGAAAATTGTGATCTTATCCTCTATACTATTTAGTGAGTGACTAAAAAAGATATT
>JAYVOS010000298.1:0-5558 GCA_043757775.1 Chloracidobacterium sp.
GTTCTTCCAATTCAGATGGCTCTGTTGCCATAGTTTTCCTCGTGTGGAAAGAAATGCCGCTGCTTTGAAATTCAGGGGAAGAAATTCAGAGCGTCCTTTGCCTTCAATTTAATCTGTCGTTGGCGAGATATTCGTAGGTGATATTATACTTTTATTACAAAAACTGTCGAGTGTTTGGCGCGTGTTTTCTAGCAAATTCGACCGATTTCGAGCAAATTATGGCTGATGAACTAAATAAATTGGGCGATATGCCTACGGAAGAGTTTCGCAAATACGGTTACGAGGTCGTAGATTGGCTCGCCAATTACTTTGAGCATATGGAAGAACTGCCGGTTTTGTCGCAGGTCCAGCCCGATTGGCTCAAGAACCAGTTGCCCGCATCCGCACCCGAAATCGGCGAAGATTTCGGTACGATACTGGGTGACGTCGATAAGCTGATATTGCCCGCCGTTACCCATTGGAACCATCCGAATTTTCACGGCCTCTTTTCAACATCGACCTCATCGGTAGGTGTATTTGGTGAGATGCTGACCGCCGCTTTTGATATGAAAGCGATGCTTTGGCGGACGGCTCCGGCATCTACCGAGCTCGAAGATGTCGTGCTCGATTGGCTGCGGCAGATGATGGATCTTCCCAAACATTTCGAAGGCATCATCTACGACACGGCATCAGTTTCCACAATGCACGCAATTGCCGCTGCCCGCGAAAAGGCCAATTTACGTGTCCGTGACGAAGGTATGAGCGGCCGCGATGATATTCCGCTGATGCGTGTCTATTGTTCAGAGCACGTTCATTCGTCCATAGATAAGGGCGTTATTACGCTCGGCCTCGGACTAAAGTCTTTGCGAAAGATCGAGTGTAACGATCAATTTGAGATGATCCCGGAAAAGCTCGCCGAGGCTATCGACGAGGATATCGAGGCCGGTTATCTGCCGATATGTGTCATTCCGACGGTCGGCACGACCTCGACATCGAGCGTCGATCCGGTCGATGCTATTGCAGATATTTGCGAAAAATACCGCATCTGGCTACATGTCGACACAGCTTACGCGGGCTCGACGGCGATCGTGCCGGAGTACCGCAAGTACTTCGCGGGCTGGGAGCGAGCGGATTCGATAGTGGTCAATCCGCATAAATGGCTCTTTACGCCGTTTGACCTGTCGGTGCTGTATTGCAAAGACCTTAGCGTGCTGAAAGAGGCATTTTCACTCGTCGCCGAATACCTAAAGACAAGCGACGAGCAATCGGTCAAAAACGGTATGGATTACGGTATCCAGCTTGGGCGGCGTTTTCGTGCGTTAAAATTTTGGTTCATTATCAGATATTTTGGCCGCGAGGGCCTAATAGCGAGATTGCGAGACCATTGCCGTCTGGCAAAATTGTTTGAATCCTGGGTAGAGGCATCGGACGATTGGGAAATGATGGCGCCCGTTCCGTTTGCATTGGCTTGTTTTCGAGCGTGCCCCAAAGGCGTAGATGATCTAAATGCTCTCAACGAACGTATAATGAACGAGATAAACGCCTCAGGCGAAGCATATCTCTCGCATACAAAGCTAAATGGAAATTACACGCTGCGGCTTTCTGTAGGCAGCATTCGGGTCGAAGAACGGCATCTAACCAAGGTTTGGAATATTCTGAACGAGAGGCTTGCCGATTCGATCTAATGTTATGAAAAAGCTCATGCTCGCCGCCGCAGTCATCATAATGGTAACGGCGTTTTCGTACGGCCAAACTGCGAAGCATAAACCAAAAACCAAGGCGGTGAAAAAATCTGCCGCAGTCTTTGTCCGTGTGAAATTTGATCCAAAACGCAACCCGAAACTCGATCTCCAAAAAGCCATCAAAACCGCAACCAAGACCGGCAAACACATCATTCTCGACGTCGGCGGCGAGTGGTGCAGTTGGTGCGTCTATATGGACAAGTTTTTCTTTCTTAATCCCACGCTTGCTAAATTCCGCAATGACAATTTTGTATGGTTAAAGGTAAATTACAGCGAAGAGAACGAAAATACGACTTTTCTAGCTCAATATCCGGATATTGAAGGCTATCCGTTTCTCTTAGTGTTGGACGAAGCCGGTAAGCTGATCCAGTCGCAGGAGACATCTTCGCTCGAAGCCGGGAATGGCTACGACATAGCAAAATTTACGGCTTTCCTTAAGAAATGGGCACCTGTTAAATAACTCTTACCTACACTTTTCCCTCTGCCCAGATCTTGTGTCCGTGCGTTTCTTTTAGAAATATCGCCCCGACGACCGCCGTGATCCCTGCGACTATCATCGGGTAATAAAGCCCTGCGTAGATATTGCCGGTCTGTGCAATGACCGACAAACCGATCAGCGGCAGCAGGCCGCCGAAAACGCCGTTGCCGATGTGATATGGCAGCGATAGCGCCGTATAGCGAATCTTCGCCGGAAACGCCTCGACCAGATATGCGGCGATCGGGCCGTAAACCATCGTGACCCACAGCACCTGAACGAAGATAAGTAAGATCAACGCCCACGCAGTCTTGTTCGCAGTCAGATCCCCAAATGTCGTGTAAGGCAGCACCTTAGGCGAAGCAACCATATTGCCCGCCCCATCGGCAGACTGCGGCGTTAACTTGATAGCTCCGGTCGCGGGATCTTTCTGCGATGTCGCGGTCACTACGTTAGATCCGGCGACGGACTGCATTGTGTGATAGATCGGCAGATATGTGCAGACCGCCAGCACGCATCCGGCGATGATGATCCATTTACGGCCGATGCGGTCGCTCAAGGCTCCGAAAAATATGAAGAACGGCAATCCCATAAGTAATGCGATAGCGACAATGTAGTTTGCCGAGGTCGCGTTGACGTTCAATATCGACTGCAAATAAAACAGAGCGTAAAACTGGCCTGTGTACCACACGACGCCTTGTCCGGCGGTTGCTCCAAATAGTGAGATCAAGACGTGCTTGAGGTTTTCCCATTTGGTAAATGCCTCGACCAGCGGATTGACCGATGTCATACCGGCGCTTTTCATCTGCGCGAATATCGGCGATTCGTTCATCCGCGAGCGAATGTAAAGCGAGATCGCAACGAGAAAGATCGACACTAAAAACGGTATTCGCCAGCCGCTGAATGAACCTGTCTTTCCGCTAAAGTCGTCGGCGCTCATCGTGTTTTGGACAATCAGAATGACAGCCAGCGATAGAAAAAATCCGAGTGTTGCCGTTATTTGAATGAAAGAGGTGTAAAAACCACGTTTGTTGTCCGGCACGTGTTCGGCAACGTAAACCGCCGCCCCACCGTATTGACCGCCGAGAGCGAGGCCCTGCATGACGCGGATCAGCAGCAAAACTATCGGAGCCACGATGCCGATTTGTGAGTAAGTAGGTAATAACCCGATCAGAGCGGTCGCTCCGCCCATGATAAGCAGTGTGACCATTAGGCTGTATTTGCGACCTACGAGATCGCCGATGCGTCCAAAAAACAAAGCTCCAAAAGGCCGCACGATAAATCCGACGGCAAATGTAGCGAGATACGCGATATAGGCAAACGTCTGATTTTCCGGCGGATAAAACAGCGGTGCAAGCGTGACGGCGAGGCTGCCGAATATGTAAAAGTCATACCATTCGATCATCGTCCCGACCGCCGAGGCAGCTATCACCTGCCAGATCTTTGACTTTGGAATTTGATCGTCGTAAACCACACCCTGCATTTCGCCTGCTTCGATCATCGGTTGTTGTGTCTCCTGTTTGGTTTAGGAGATTTTCACGCAAACCGGCTTAGAACGCAACGCGCGAATTAGGGTGTGTGCTATCTTTGTAACTAATGCAATTTTTAAAGGAATCTGTCATCCGTGCTGCGCCGGAGCGTGTGTTTGCCTTTCATGAGCTGCCTGATGCTTTCGAGAGGCTGATCCCGCCGTGGGAAAACGCGATCGTTGTACAAAAAGCTGACATCTCCAAGGTTGGTTCGCGAGCGGTCATTGAACAAAAAATATTTGGCATCGTGCCGTGGCGTTGGGTGGCGGAGCACACGGCTTACGATCCGCCGCGAATGTTTGAAGATGTGCAGGTCAGTGGTCCTTTTGCGAGCTGGCGGCACCGCCACATTATCAAGCCGCACGCGGAGGGAGCCGTTCTCAGGGATGAGATAGAATACACACCGCCGATGTGGTTTTTAGGAGCGATCGCGGCTCCATTCGCCATTGTGCCAAAAATCGAAAAAATGTTCGAATATCGCCACGAAGTAACCAAAAAATGGTGCGAGAGCGATGATTCCTAGCCAAACATTTCTTTGACCCGCTGCATAGTTTTGCCAAATAGAAAATCGCCGATGCCAGCCTGCACATGCGACATATCATAACCGACGAGCTCGACATAAGCCCTGCCTGAGCCGCCGCCGCCGCCTTTTGTGCCCGAAACTTTACACGCTCCCTCCCAATAGACGATCATCGTCGAGCCGCGAGTGTCGAGTTCTTGGTCGTCTATCAGAGGCGTAATGGTCACGTCTATGTCGAGGCTCGGCACGCGAACCTTCCAGCCCGATGGATACTCGGCTCCTGTATGCGGGCTGACCCAAGTCGAGAGTCGTTTGATCTCAAATTCACGTGGGTTTAGATAGGTACATTTGCCGTTCGCATCGACGTAGGTGCTTGTAGATTCACCGTTAAAGCTGCCCGTTTCGTCCTGAAACTCATACATCATCAACTCGGTTCCGTCGTCAAACTGTATGCTGAACCAGTCCCAGTTGCCCTGCTCCCAACTGCCAAATTCGCGGTCCATCCACGCCGATCCGGTAAATTGCTCGATGCCGTCACTGTCGCTGACCTGTCCATCGACGTTCATCCGCGTGTATGAAAAATGCTTTGACGCACCGTCTTTTTTCTTGGTGATGCCGTTATCGCCGTTTAGTACGACCGGTTTTGCAGGGTCGAGTATCGCGTCAAAAACCGTTCCGTCCTCAAGCGTCGCGTGCAGCACGTGGCGGCCTGCAACCTCACGCAAAGACCAGTCGCCAAGCTTTACATCACACGCGGTTTCACTCATCGAGACCGGCAGGTCTAGCGGCAGCCCAAAGCTGCGGATGTGTTCGTAGCGAAATCGCTGCCGCGTTACGTCCGACATCGCAAAGTGTGCAAAATACATAGGGTTTGCGAGGATGTTCATCGGTACAATGCCGATCTTGTCGCGGTCCGTACGGCGTTTGAAAAATACCAGCTCAAAGCCAAATTCGCGTCCGCTGCGAGTTTTGCAGTGACCTGTGTAATACCACCATTCGGTCTGAGCACCGGCCTGGGCAAATAGGTCTGCGGGGAGTGTAACGCTGCCGTCAGTTGGCGGCTCCCGCAGCTCGCTGCCGCTGCGTCCCAATAGGGCTGCCGCACCGCTCAGTAACGATCCGGCTAGATCTTCGATAGGTTGGAAAAAATTATCTTGCATAAGTCAAGTATATATTTCGCCGGGTACAGAGTTTTGGTTTCAGGGCAAATCATCTAAAACAAGAGAGTTTTTCACGCGAACTGTGCGAAAATAATCGAGATGCTGACACACATAGTTTGCTGGAAATATAAACCCGAAACCATTGAGGCCGCC
>JAYVOS010000299.1:0-5540 GCA_043757775.1 Chloracidobacterium sp.
ATGCGTTTTGAAGAGGAATTCGATATCGAAATTCCTGACGAAGACGCTGAAAAGATCCAGGCTGTCCGCGATGCTTACGCCTACGTTGAACAACACAAAGCGGCTTAGTATGCCGTTCAGAGTGCAAGCTTTAGCTTGTTTTGTCCTCACGGTCAGAACAAGTTAAAGCTTGCACTCTAAACATTTATGAAACGTCGAGTAGTAGTTACAGGACTCGGATTAGTCACGCCTTTAGGTAATGACGTCGCTTCGACTTGGAGCGCGTTGATGAATAGCGTGAGCGGTGCGGATTATATCAAGAAATTTGACGCGGAAAAATATTCCGCCAAATTTGCGTGTGAGGTCAAAAATTTTGACCCGCTAAGTTTTCTTGATAAAAAAGAAGCCCGTCGGATGGGTGCCTTTACGCATTTCGCATTGGCGGCCTCGGATGAAGCGGTCAGACATAGCGGTCTCGTGATCGATGAGTCGAACGCCGAGATGGTCGGAACATATATCAGCTCCGGCATAGGTGATTTTTGGGCGATCGAACGTGAACACGAAAAGCTCCTCAATTCGGGGCCTGACCGTGTGTCACCGTTCTTTATCGTCTCTGCGATCGTTAATCTTGCATCGGGCAATGTCTCGATCCGGCACGGAGCCAAAGGGCCAAATTCGGCGACGGCGACGGCTTGCTCGGCAGGTGCTCACGCGATCGGCGACAGCTTTCGCATTATCGAACGCGGCGACGCTGACGCGATGATCTGCGGCGGTGCCGAGAGTGCGATCACGCCGATGTCGGTTGCGGGATTTGCTTCGATGCGGGCTCTCTCGACTCGAAACAACGATCCGAAACATGCTTCGAGGCCGTTCGATCTGACCCGCGACGGTTTTGTCATTGGTGAAGGAGCGGGATTGCTTATCCTCGAAGAACTCGAATTCGCAAAAGCTCGCGGTGCGAATATTCTCGCAGAAATCGTCGGTTACGGTATGAGCGGTGACGCTTTTCACGTGACGATGCCGGACGAGAGTGGTTCGGGGGCGATCAGGGTGATGGAACGTGCATTAAAAGATGCGGGCATTACGCCTGACAAGATCGGCTACATTAATGCTCACGGAACTTCGACGCCATATAACGATAAGTTTGAGACTTTGGCGATCAAGAAAGTTTTTGGTGAGCACGCCTACAACATTCCTGTCAGTTCGACCAAGTCGATGACCGGCCACGCTCTTGGAGCCGCCGGCGGACTCGAAGCGGTCTTTTCCGTCAAGGCTTTGCAGGAAAACATCTTGCCGCCGACGATCAATTACGAAACTCCTGACCCCGATTGTGATCTGGATTACATCCCAAACGTGCCGCGTGAGGCTACGGTTGATTATGTTCTATCGAACAATTTCGGTTTTGGCGGAACGAATGCGTGTTTGATACTTAAACGATATTCCGAATAATTGATAAAGCGTTTCGCTCCATTTGAGGTCGGAACGCTTTTCTTATATTCTCTAAATGAATGACCATTCATTTTTTATATGAAGATAATAGTTTTAATGAAACAGGTCGCCAATAAAGATGCGGTTTTGCGTATCGCGGGCGATGAGAAATGGATAAACGAGGCTGATGTCGCTTTGCAGACGAACGAGTCTGACGGCTACGCTCTCGAAGAAGCTCTGCGAACGATCGAGGCGAAAGGCGAAGGCGAAGTCGTCGTATGCACGCTCGGGCCGCAGTCTGCTAAGACCGTCATTAAAGACGCCCTTGCACGCGGTGCCGATAGGGCAATTCACGTCGTTGTCGAAGATTCGAAGACGCTGTCGGCTTACCAGATCGCGAAAGCGATAGCCGATGCTGTTCGGGAGGAGAACGCCGATCTAATCTTCGGAGGCTTGCAATCGGATGACGCGAGCTACGGACAGACAGGAGTTATTTTGGCCGAACTGCTGGGCGTGTCGCACGCGACTATCGTCATTGAGGTCGATCGTGCAAGTTTGGGCTCGAGTCTGCGGGTCAAACGCGAGCTTGAGAGCGGTTGGTATCAATGGTTCACATACACATTGCCAGCGTTGTTCACGATCCAGTCAGGCATTTCACAGATCCGTTATGCATCGCTCAAAGGCATTATGGCGGCAAAGAAGAAAGAAATTCGAGACGTATCGCCGGATATCGAAGCATTCGCTTCGGCGGCGACGATTGAGAAGGTATATCTTCCGCTCAAATCAAAACAAACGCAGATGCTCGGCAACGGCGATGCTAAAGCCGGTGCGGTCGAGTTGGTCGAGAAACTCCGCACGGAGGTTCGAGTAATATGATTTTAGTATTTATTGAACATAGAGATTGCGTCCTGAATAAGACCTCGCTTGAGGCAATCACTGCCGCTCAGGCGATCGCCAAAAATTTGGGTCTCGGCGTCGCTGCGGTCTTGCCGTGCGACAAAGATTGCTCGCTCGCACAAGAGATCGCCGGTTATAACATCGAAAAGGTCATTGTCGCGAAAAACGACAAGCTGGGGACATACACGCCGGACGGTTACGCGGACGCTTGGGAGCACGTAATCAAAGCGACAAACCCGCAGTACATCGTGATGTCGCATACGTATCAAGTGCGTGATTTTGCACCAAAAGTTGCGGCGAGACTCGGCCGAGAAGTCGTGGGCGATTGTATTCGTTACAGGGCTGAAAGCGGTAAACTAGTGCTGACACGGCGTATTTTCCTTGGCAAACTCGATGCTGATGTCACTCTCGGCGGTGACGCTCCGTATTTCGTCACATTCCAGTCAGGATCGTTTCGTGGTGACGCGGCGGAAAAGGGAAGTGCCGACGTCGAAACGATTGACGTCCCCGTTGGCGACATTCGTATGACGCCGGAGGCTCCGTTTCAAGAGGCTAAGGCGTCGGTCGATCTTACAAAATCGGAGATCATCGTCGCGGTCGGACGCGGGATCAAATCTCAGGAAAACATTGCTCTTGCACAGCAATTGGCGGACGCTCTCGGAGCGGATCTTGCGGCTTCGCGTCCTATTTGCGATGCCGATTGGCTGCCAATAGACCGTCAAATTGGTTCGAGCGGTCAGACTGTCGCACCTAAGGTCTATGTCGCGCTCGGCATTTCCGGTGCTATCCAGCACATTGTCGGTATGAAAAACGCCGGAACTATCGTTGCGATCAATAAAGACTCAGAAGCTCCGATATTCGACATCGCAGATTACGGCATCGTTGGCGACCTTTTCGAAGCGGTACCTGTTCTGATCGAGGAGATCAAAAAAGCAAAAGCCTAAGAGTTTTAGCCACGAATTAACACGAAAAGACACGAATGGGGATTTCTCCTATTCGTGTCTTTTTTTCTTTATCAGCCAATATTAGCCCACAGCAACGGCTTCGAGATCGGCGATGATGATCTTGGTCATTTTGAACATCGCCTGCATGACGCGGCCTGCTTTTTCGCGGTCGGGATCGCTCAATGATTGCATCAAAAATCGCGGAGTCACCTGCCACGAAACGCCAAATTTATCGGTGAGCCAGCCGCAAGGCTGCTGTTCGCCGCCTTCGCTGAGTTTATCGTAGTAATGGTCATTTTCCTCTTGTGTTTCAACGCTTATCATCATTGAGATGCCCTGAGAAAACTTGAAATTTGGATGCGGCCCGGCGTTGTAGCAACTGAACTGTTGTCCGTTGAGTTCGAATGAACCGCCCATCACCTTGCTGTCCGGGCCGGGCATAGTTGAAATGATCTTTGCGCCCTTAAAAACCGATGTGTAAAATTCCATCGCTTCGCCGGCCTGATCGTTGAACATTAGAAATGGTGTTATTTTTTGCATGATTTTTCCAAACTTATAATTTTTTGAGCAGCTCGTCGAGCTTGTCATATCCCTCGCTAACGCCGTGTTCCATGCCGGATTGAAGCATTCCGTCACGATCCTGCACAGACTGAAAAACCGATTGGTGCACGAGGCGGCTGCGGCCGTTACCTAGATCTTCGAATTTTGTCGTTCCCATTATGACATGACCTTTTTCCGGAAGGCCATCAAATTCGAATGTGCCGATGATCCTCTCCGGTGCGAGGACTTCGTGGTAAACGCCGTGAAACGTATATTTATGCCCGCCGCGTTCGTGAACGAACACATTTGAGCCGCCATCAACCGCATCCATCTTTTCGACTGTCTTCGTCAGGTCATTTGGCCCGACCCATTGAGCGTAAATCTCTGCCTCGGTATATGCACGAAATACCAACTCACGCGGAGCTTCGTATTCGCGGATGATGAAAAGTTCTTGTTTGTCTTCCTCGGCTTTGATCGTGGTTTTGTTTGCCATAGTAATGTCTCCAAAGTTTATTCAAATGGTAAAAGCGGAGCCTCATAAGTCTCTTTCTTCATTTTTATTAGCAGCTTATCGAGACGCTGAAATTCCGTTTCTTTTGCCGGTGCAAATTGCTTGATCCATTTTTCCAGTTCTTTCATGGGCTTTGGGTTTATGTAATAGATCCTTTGCTGTGCGCGCTTTTCGACGCGGACAAGATCGGCCTCACGCAACACCTTGAGGTGCTGTGAGATCGCCGGCGGGCTCGCTTTGAATTTACCGTAAATATCGCCTGCGGAAAGGTTACCACTCGCAGCAAGCATCTCTAAAATATTTCGCCGGGTCGGTTCTGCAAGTGCTGTGAACGTGTCCATGATTTTAATAATAAAGTACTCACTTAATTAAGTCAATACTTAAATTATAATACTTTAAATTGCCCACGAAATACATAAGATACACGAAAAGAAGACCTCCTATTTCGTGAGTTTTGTGTCTTTCGTGGGCAAAATCTTAGATCGATGCGGCGATCGCGGCGTCGAATATCTCTAATGCGACATCGACATGCTCCTTTGCAAGGATTAGCGGCGGTGACCAGCGGATGCTGTTGGTACCGCAGCCGAGTATGATTAAACCATTATTGAAACATTCCATCTCGATCGCATCGCGAAGTTCCGGTGCTGGTGTGAGAGATGCTTTGTCGGTGACGAATTCAACGCCGAGCATCATTCCTAGGCCCCGAACATCGCCGATGCAGTCGTATTTATCTTTTAGCCTGTTCAAACCGGCTTCGAGATATGCTCCAACCTCGCGGCTGTTGTCAATGAGACCGCCTTCGAGCAGCTCGATAGTTTTCAGTGCTGAGGCGAGAGCAACAGGATTGCCGCCGAATGTCGAGGCGTGGGCACCTTTGTGCCAGTCCATAATGTCTGCACGGGCTGTGCAGGCACCGATCGGCATGCCGGAACCGAGACCCTTTGCCATACATATAATGTCAGCCTTGACGCCGGGATGATGGTCAAGTGCGAACATTTTTCCTGTGCGTCCCATGCCTGACTGGACCTCGTCGATGATGAGCATGATGCCATTTTCGTCACAGATACGGCGGATGCCAGCGACAACTTCGGGCGGACACGGCAGATAGCCGCCTTCTCCCTGGACGACTTCGAGGACAATTCCGGCAACCTCTTCCGGCGGTGTAGTCGTGCTAAAAAGTAATTTCTCTATCCAATCGACAGTGCCCATACAGCACGAGCCGTCATCACATTTACCTTTGT
>JAYVOS010000300.1:0-5529 GCA_043757775.1 Chloracidobacterium sp.
AAATTCGTCACGAGATACACAAATATCACGAATGTAAAATTAGTCCTAATTTTTCTTGATTATTTACACCTATTGATCTAATATCGACGCCATAATTAAGGAGATCATTATGGATAGAAAAGATCAGTTCATACCGCATCTTATCGTCAACGACGGGCTTGCAGCGTTGGAGTTTTACAAGGCTGTTTTTGGCGGAGTTGACGGCCATAATATGATGTCGCAGGATGGCAAAAAACTCATGCACGGCGAGATATTGCTTGACGGCCACAAGCTATTTGTCTCGGATTGGTTTGCTCCGAGTGACGGCGGAACACTGGACTCACCAGAAAAGTTAGGCGGAACTTGTGTTCGGATTACGCTTGAGGTTGACGATGCTGATGCGGTTTTTGCTAGAGCGGTCGAGCGTGGATCGGTTGTGCGGATGCCGATGAAGGATATGTTTTGGGGAGCACGCTATGGCAAATTTCTCGATCCTTACGGGCACGAGTGGGGCGTCAACCAGCAGCAAAAAGAAATGACCTCAGATCAAACCGAGGCCGAAGCTGACAAATTCTTTTTAGAACAGAAATAGCCTGACCGAAGCTCTATTTGTGGCGATAAGTAATTCGCCCTTTGGTCAGGTCGTAGGGTGATAATTCGATATCGACGCGGTCGCCCATCAAGATGCGTATGCGGTTGCGCCGCATACGTCCTGAGATGGTCGCTAGCACCATGTGATCCGTGTCATTGATCTGAACCTTAAAATACGCATTTGGCTGTTTATCGACTACGACACCGGCCATTTCTATTAATTCTTCTTTCATAACTTAACTACCTATATTATAAACCTTTTTCTTGAAAAATAAAGAATGCCCCCGGCTGATCTAACAACCGAGGGCATCCATTTAAGATTTTGGTGCTATTAGTAGCGTCCGCCACCGCCGCCGTATCCACCGCCGCCGCCGCCGCGATTTCCACCGCCGCCGCCGTATCCACCACCGCCGCCACGGCTGCCGCCGCGACCGCCGCCGCCGCCCGAACCGCCGCGATCTTCACGAGGTTTAGCTTCGTTGACTGTTAATGCACGGCCATCGACTTCTTTGCCGTTAAGGCTAGCGATAGCAGCATTTGCTTCCTCTGCCGAAGACATTTCGACAAAGCCGAATCCGCGTGAGCGTCCTGTTTCGCGATCTTCGATAAGGTTAGCCGACTGGACGGTGCCCATTTCGCCGAACATTGTTTCGAGATCCTGTGTGGTTGTGCTGAATGAAAGATTTCCTACGTAAAGTTTCGTTGACATTAAATTATTTACCTTGCCCCAAAAGGAGCCTGTCTCGAGAAGTATCGAATCGAAGGGCTTCGTAGAAAAACGGTTGCGACGAAGGGTCGGGTTTCGGATGCTCAATATTACTGCTAAGAGCGACTTCTGCTATTAAAAAAACCAACCTGCTCTTATTCACCTATCCAAAAACCGTCTTTGACGAGCGCACCACCGAAGTGATGCAAGAGAAGGACTACTTAATTAAGATGCTCTTTTTCTAGGATATTTGCAAACAGAAAACTCTTTTACGTTAGGAAACATAACTACAAAGATCGGCAACGCCTGTATTGCCCCCGCAGAATATCAGCACGAGTTTTGTGTCGGAGTTGAAATTAGCACGCAGCTTTTCGGCGGCGGCGAGCGTGCATGACGCGGCGGGTTCGGTGATGACCTTGAGCCGCTCGGCGATAAAGACCATCGCCTCGACCGCCTCGGCGTCAGTTACAACAGTCACGCTTTCGAGATATTTCTGCACTAGAGCAAGCGTAGAGTCCGACACATACGGTGCCCCGAGTGTTTTGGCAATAGAAGTGATGGCGTCCATCTCGACCGGATGCCCAGCCGCGATTGCCCTAGACATCGCATCGGCACCGACCGTTTCGACGCCCCAAACCTTGATGTCCGGATTGATCGATTTGATCGCCGTAGCAACGCCGCCTGCCATTCCGCCGCCGCCGATACTCAATATGACGTCCGTAGCATCCGGCACGTCCTCTAATATCTCAAGCCCAACTACGCCCGCTCCGGCCATTATCAGCGGATCGTCAAACGGATGAACAAAGATGCGTCCCTGAGCCTCATACTCCTTTATCTTTTCAAACGCCGCACCGATATTTGGCTGCAGATCGACCGTCGCACCATAACCGCGTGTTGCGTCAAGATATATCTGAGGCGTATTTTCCGCCATCAATATCACAGCATCGACACCGAGCCGCTGCGATGCATTAGCCGTCGCCTGAGCGTGATTACCGCCGCTGACCGCGACGACGCCGTTACCGCGTTCGTGATCGGACATCGAGAGCAGTTTATTAAAAGCCCCGCGGGCCTTAAACGATCCGGTCTTTTGAAACAGCTCGTATTTCACATACACATCAATACCAAGCCGCTTACTAAGCGACACGCTGTATTCGAGCGGTGTTCGCTTTACGTATGGTTTCGTGCGTTCCTGAGCCTGTCTGATGTCTTGGATATCCATTCTCGTTAATATAACAATGTTGGCGTAAGAATAGAACACGGATCAGACGGATTAGACGGATTCCGCCGATATGAACTTTTTATATCTTTTCTGTGTAGATCCGTTTTATCCGTGTTCCATTTTCTGTTTCTGGTTTGTCCGCAAACATCGACAACTGTAAAATAGTCCCAATGTCAGAACCTGAACTAATGCGCGAGTCGGACGTCCATGCCTTTGGCGTCGAGATCGTTTTCAAACAACTACAAGAGGCCGAATGGCTCGTCGAATCCGCTGATGCTCTCGCCGAACGCACCGAGCATCCGCAGATCGTCGCGAGCAAAGACGGTGAATTTGCATTCTTTGTCGTCCGCACAGCGATGTATCCCGGCCGCGGCCGCATCGAGGGCGAAGAAGTTTTCCGTCATTTCGTCCAACTCGCCCGCGACCACGGAGCATCGTGCTATTTCGCAAGCGTCGGCATTGCAAATTCCAAAGGCAAGACCGAAGAAGAGATGACCATCCCCGTAAAAGGCGTTGCTTATCACGTCGCGTTTGATGGCCTCGTCAAGATGGATCTGCCGCCTGATGCTCAAAATTTGCTGCGTACGGCCACCTCATAAGATAGCCGGAAAAGTTTCTGAATGTTACATACCTTACATACACCGACATCTGAAATTGATAAATTTTCGCTGTAAATATTACCGTAAAAAGGAGGACGAATGATATGGCAGAAGGTGAAAGAACAGGAAGCAGCGCAATTTGGGCGGTTGCATTGATAATCATCGTTGGGATCATTGTGGGTGCCTTATATTACAGCGGCATTCTCAGCGGAAAACCAAAAACGGATAAAGTTGACATCAATGTTACGGCACCTGCCCGGTAATTAGATCGACTTAACTAATTCGATAAAAATGGCTTCGCTTAAGTTGGCGAGGCCATTATAATATCGTCGTGAATAAAACCCGACTCGAAGCATTTTCTGACGCCGTCATCGCCATCATTATGACGATAATGGTGCTTGAGCTAAAAATCCCGCATGGCGAAGATCTTGCGTCCCTGGAGCCGCTGATTCCGTCCTTTCTCGCATACGTCCTGAGCTTTATTTATCTGGCGATCTACTGGAACAACCACCATCACATGCTCTAGGCGACCCGCACAGTTAACGGCAAAGTGCTGTGGGGCAATATGCTGCTGCTTTTTTGGCTTTCGATGGTGCCTTTTACGACAGGATGGATGGGTGAAAATCATTTCGCCCCCGTGCCGACCGCGATCTACGGCGTCAATCTGCTGCTCTGTGCGATCTCTTACACGTTACTCCAGACCAAGCTCATTAAGCACACCCACGGCGAAAATGAGTTGCTTGCCGCCGTCGTCGGCAGTGACATCAAAGGCAAGATCTCGCTCGTCTGCTACATCATCGCGATCCCGCTCGCCTTCGTCGGCTACCACATCTCGCACGCGCTCTACGCAATAGTCGCCATCATCTGGCTCGTCCCCGACCGCCGCATCGAGAAAGTAATGAACTAACAGACTTGAGGTGTTCATGTTCACGCTTGAACGCCGTGAACACCGTGAACGCCGTGAACACTATTTATAAACAATACAAAAAAAGACTGCTTTTTCAGGCAGCTTCATCAGATAATTAACAAAAATTAGAAAATAAATCTGAGCAGCAAGAGCAGGCCGATCGCACAGAGGATCGAGAGTATCCAGCCGGCTTTGTAGCCCTGATCTTTCCATATCGCGCGGCCGAGAAATGTACCGATCAGCGAGCCGCCGATACCGACGCCCGCCGTCACTGCCCACCCCATTAAACCGCTCGCGATAGCCTCTTTGCCCGGCAGCAGAAATCTAGCGATGACGCCGATTATCAAACCCACAATGACCTGCCCGATTATATGAAACATAATTTTCTCCTTACTTGCCCTCTAAATTATTGCTGAACACCTAATTTTTACTATAACTCCCGTCAAACTACAAGACATATACGATGAGCGACGGCCGATCGTTCGACAAATAAGTTACTCAATTGCTCATACCTGTCTGATCCATTTCCAGACCTCAGGTATCGTCGCACGCTTGCCGTACATCAGCATCCCGACGCGGTAAACGCGGGACGCGAGCCATACGAGCCCGGCGATGGCGGCGGCGTTGATGCCGACTGAAAGTGCGATCTGCCAAAACGGCGGCGTCTCAGCGAGTATGCGGACAGGCATCGTCATCGGTGCGAAAAACGGTGCCATCGACGCCCAGAATGAAAGAGTAGAATTAGGATCGCGGATCACCGCAAAGCTCAGATAAAATCCGATGAGCATCAGCATTATCGGCGGAAACGCAAATTGTCCACCCTCCTGGACAGTCGTGACCATAGAGCCGATCAGAGCGAATATCGACGCATATATGAAATATCCGAGGAGGAAATACAGCAGAAAATACACAACCATCAGCGGTGTGATATGCGGCAAACCTGCCATCACCGGCGAGAGACCCGATTGTACGGCGAGGAACGCCACGAGCGCCGTCAGCGACAGTACCCAAATACCGAGCTGCGTCAGCCCTGCAAGCCCCACACCGACGAGTTTTCCAAGCATCAATTCAAACGGTCTAGCCGATGAGAAAAGTATCTCGGCAATACGCGTTTCCTTTTCCTCCACAACCGCTCCCATTATGACCTGGCCATAGATCGCGAGCGTGATGTAGATCATCAGCCCGATCACAAACGACGCCGCGAGCAGCATATCGCTGTTCTTTTCGCGGCCCTGATCGTCGATGGCTTTTGAGTCAAGCTCGACCTTGGCACTGAGCTGTTTGACCGTCGCCTCGTTAATGTTGGCATCGGATAGCCGCTGCGAACGCACGGCATCATTTAGAGCCTCTTTGACAAGGTCGCCGGCGACGAAATCACCTGCCTTTCGCGAGAGAAATTCGAACTTCGCCCCCTCTAATTCGAAATTGTCAGGCACGAGCAAAAATGCATCGATCTCTTTGGCGGCAGCCTTTGCGGTAAGCTCGCTGCGGATCAATTCGCGCGGCTTTCCGGCTGTAGGATATTCGA
>JAYVOS010000301.1:0-5522 GCA_043757775.1 Chloracidobacterium sp.
GAGCCCTTCATCTCGCCAGATGTTCGAGAGGCTCTGTTCTTTCCAAACGACTGGCAGGTTGAGAACCGCAAACTGCTCTCCGCACTACGGCGTTATGCCGAATTAAACGACATAGAAATTCACGAAAACACACACGTCGAGCGGCTCGTTACCAAAAACCATAAGGTCATCGGGGCCGAGACTGACGGCGGCACATTTTACGCCCAACAAACAGTGCTTGCAACCGGAGCGTGGTCGTCGCTCATCAAATTCGGGGAGTTCACATCGCCGCTCAAGGTCGAACCTGTCCGCGGTCAGATCGTCGCCTTTCGCACCGCTCAAAGGCTGTTTCAGCGGGTGATCTACAGCCGGAGAGGTTATATCGTCCCGCGTGTTGACGGACGAATTTTGGCGGGTTCGACGACTGAAGATGTAGGGTTTGATAAGTCAGTCACCGAGTCAGCGGCCGAGCATTTGCGGAACGTAACGCTTGAGATCGCACCGAGTATTTCGGGATTGCAGATCTCAGATCAATGGGCAGGCTTGCGGCCGTGTGCGGCGGACGGACTGCCGATATTGGGCGAAATTAGCGGCATCGGCGGCTTGATGATCGCAACGGCGCATTACCGCAACGGTATCTTGCTCGCACCGCTGACGGCACGGCTCGCCGCTGACAAACTGGTGAACGGCACGGATTCGAGATACTTTACGGATTTCAGCCCTGAGCGTTTTAAGATCCGCGGCCTTGGCAAGAGCATCTAATTGAATATGCGTATTTTTGCATTACTTTTCATCTTGGTTTTGGTCGCTGGTGCATCGGCTCAATCGGGCCGCACAGCGATCACTGATACGACGCCCCAAACCGCCACCGACCAACAGACCGTCAAGCAGATGTTCGACGAGGTCAACGCCTACGCCAAGGTAAAATTTACTGAATACGCCGAGAAAAAAGTCTATTACAGCGATGCCCTGCTCGAGAGGACAAAGCTCGAACAGCGTCAGCTCGCGGCAAAATACGCAGCGACCGCCACGTTACGCAAAGACCTCGTCGGCGAAGATTTTTACTATCTCGGGATGCTGCATTGGATCGCCGAAAACCTCGACGGAACCGTCGCGAGCCTGCTCAAATTTATCGCATCTGAAAATGCACCGGTCGAACGCTCGCAGACGGCGCGTTCGATAATCGTCGTCACGCTGGCAAAGCAAAACAAGCCCGATGATGCTGAAAAAATGCTTGTCGAATACCTCAAGACGGAACCGACAAAGCTGACCGAGCGTTCGCGAATGGAAGGCGAGCTTGCCAAGGCGTATCAACGCACAAACGATCTCGTCCGCATGACGCCGCACGCTGAGGCCGGTTATCAGGCGTCGAAAGATCTACTCAAAGACGCCAAGTCCTACGCACGCGGTCTGGACGAGATACTCGACGCCGGGATGCTGGTTTACGAAGCATTTCGCGACGCCAATAACCGCCAAAAGGCTGAGGCCGCTCTCGACGATATGCGTGCAGTGGCGGTCGCGACGACAAGCCCAAGTTTTTATTACTACGCCGTCGATCAAAAGATAAAATATCTCATCGAGACGGGCCGAAAAACGGCGGCTCTCGAACTCTACAATTCAGCATTAGTAAGTTCTGTCAAAGATTTTCCAAATAAACCGCAGCAATCCGATGTTGAATCGCGTTTGAGAAAACGTGAAAAGCATTACAAATTGTTGGGCGACATGGCTCCGGAATTGCCGGCGATCGGCCAGTGGTTTCCGGGCAAGCAAATGACGCTCGCCGATCTGCGGGGCAAGGTAGTCTTGCTCGATTTTTGGGCGACTTGGTGCGGGCCGTGTTTTGAGGCATTCCCCGCCCTGACCGAATGGCAGCAAGAATACGAAAAAGACGGGCTCGTCATTCTCGGCGTGACGCGATATTACGATGCTCAGGTCGGATTTAAGGACTATATCGCGGGCGAGACGGCGATGCTCAAGGGCTTTCGCGAAAAGCACAAATTGCCCTATGATTTCGTCGTAGCCAAGGATCAGAGCATACAATTTTTGTATGGTGCGACTGCTCTGCCGACCGCAGTCTTTATCGACCGCAAAGGCATAATCAGGTATATTGAGACCGGCACCAGCCCGACTCGCGTCGAACAAATGCGTGAAATGATGCTCAAACTGCTCGCTGAAAAATAGACGATGCCCAAAAACGGACACGCCGCGAAAACCCAAGGCCTCTACGACCGCATCGCCGATGTCCAAAATCTGGCGATGAAGCTCAATGGCTACCGTTCGTCGGTCGCCAAATATCTCAGATCGCTCGATCTCGCTATCGGGCCTGATTCACTGGTTTTAGATGCCGGATGCGGAACGGGACTCGTCACGCTTGCCTTTCAAGAGGCAGGTTATCGACCGCAGCAAATTGCGGCGGTCGATCTTTCATACAATTCGCTGGCGGTGGCGCGAGATGAATTCAAACAGCGCAGGCGGCTCGCAAAACGCACGGATGCCTTGCAGGGCAATGTCCTGAAAATGCCGTTTGCCGATGAGACGTTTGACCTCGTTCTGATGTGCGGCGTACTCGAATACACACCGCTCGACACAGGTCTCGCCGAAGCCGCCCGCGTGTTGAAAAAAGGTGCGCCGCTTGTCTTTTTGCCCGTAAAACCGTCGGTCGTTGGGTCGGTGCTTGAGCTGCTCTACAATTTCAAGATACATCCCCTTGCCGAGGTTCGTGCCGCCGCCGCCGAGCATTTTGATATCGTCGGCAATCACGAATTCCCTATAAGAGAGCCGATATCGTGGTCAAAAACGATATTTTTGCTGGAAAAGAAATAGTAGAGTGTTCACGTTCACGCGTGAACACTTGAACACCGTGAACGCCTTATACGTCTATAACAGATATTTATGACCCAGTTGCCTCTGATCATCGGCCATCGCGGGGCGAGTGCACACGCACCCGAAAACACGCTAGCCGCATTTCAAATGGCCGTGGATGTCGGGGCTGACGGTGTCGAGTTTGACGTGCAGCTAGCGAAAGACGGTGTGCCGATGGTCATTCACGACGATAATTTAATGCGAACGGGCCTGCGGCCGGAGCGTGTCGCTGATCTGACCGCAAAGCAATTAAACAAGATAGACGCCGGTTCGTGGTTTAACGTGAAATTTCCCAAAATGGCGAAGCCGGAGTTTGCCAAGGAAACGGTTCCAACATTGGCACAAGTCCTGGATCTGCTGAAAGATTTCGACGGCCTGATCTATATCGAGCTTAAGGCCGAAGACACGGGTTATCGCGAACTAGCCGCCGCCGTGTGTGACCTGATCCGCGATTCGCCGAGACTGCCGCAGATGATCGTCAAGAGTTTTAAGCTTGCGGCAATTCCCGAGATACGGCATCGTCTGCCTGCGGTTCAGACCGCCGCGTTGTTTGCTCCGCAGATACTCGATTACCTCCGCCGCCGCAAATACATCCTCGCGCTGGCACACGAATTTGGTGCACATCAGATATCGCTCCACCATTCACTCGTCACAAAAAAGCTCACTGCACTGGCCGCCGAAGCACAAATGCCGGTCACCATCTGGACCGCCGACAACCTTAAATGGGTGGCAAAATGTGAAAAGCTCGGCATCCGCTCTCTCATCACAAACGACCCCGCCAAATTGCTCGCAAAACGCTAAGACCGCACCGATCCCGTGCTATAATTTCGCAGCTAATCTTGAATTCACATTATGAAACGATGCCCTGAATGCGGTCGCGAGTACGACAATACGATGATGTTCTGTCTCGATGACGGAGCCGAATTGCTCTACGGCCCGGCGTCCGCTTCGTCGGGTGACGAGCCGGCAACGGCGATCTTGTCAGAAACGAGAGCGATAGCGACTGGGTTTCCGGCCAGCGAGTCGCCTACGCAACATCAGATCAATACAACCGACAAAACTGCGGTTCTGCCGTCAGGTATTGCCGAAGTTCCAAAAACAAAAGGTTTTGATAAGCGGCTGATCCTTGCACCGCTCGCTATGGCGGTCATTGTTGTCGGCGGCTTCTTCGGCTACAGGTATTTCAAGCCTGCGGGAGCCGAGCAGATCGACTCGATCGCGGTTTTGCCATTTGTTAATACTACGGGCGATCCGAATACCGAATACCTGTCGGACGGTATCACCGAAAGCCTCATCAACAGTTTCTCTCAGATTCAGCCCAAGCTACGCGTGGTTCCACGCAATACCGTTTTTCGCTACAAGGGACAGGAGCTTGACCCTCAGGAGATAGGCCGCAAACTTGGCGTGCGGGCGCTGCTAACCGGACGCGTTACGCAGCATGGCGATAACGTGAATATCCCGACTGAATTGATCGACATAGATCAAGGTTCACAACTTTGGGGCGAGCAATTCAATCGGCGGCTATCCGACGTCATTGCAATACAGGAAGAGATCACCAACGAGATCTCTAATAAATTGCGATTACAGCTTTCGGGCGAAGAGAAGAAAAAACTGAACAAGCGATACACCGATAACCCGGAGGCGTATCAGCTTTACCTCAAAGGCGTTTATCATGCCGCGAAATTCAACAAAGAGGAATTAGACATCGGATTTGGGTACTTGAGACAAGCGGTCGCCCTCGATCCGAACTATGCTCTGGCCTACCACGGCTTGGCATACTATCACTACCTCATTGTCGATTGGACGATGTCCCCACATGAAGCGATGCCGAAGGCCAAGGAGGAGGCGCTGAAGGCTATAGAGTTAGACGATACACTCGCGTCTGCTCATGCCGACCTCGGAGCCGTCTATTGGTACTATGACTGGAACTGGTCTGCCGCCGAGAAGGAGTTCAAGCGGGCCATTGAACTCGACCCTAATGATTCGCTCACTCATGAGATGTACGGGTGGTATCTTGTAACGATGGGCCGGGTTGATGAGGGGGTCGCAGAACTCAAGAAAGGCCAGCAACTCGACCCGCTCGCCCAGGAACGTACTTCTGTCCTGGGGTGGAATCTCTATCTGGCGCATCGCTACGACGAGGCTATCGAGCAGCACCGCAAGGCCATCGAGCTGGAGCCGGACTACTGGCCCGGGTACTCATGGATGGGAAATGCTCTTGCGCAGCAAGGGCATTGGCCCGCAGCTGCCGAGGCGTTCCAAAAGGCGATATCGATAGAGCACGTCATCGCGGTGCCGACGATAGGGTTGGGGCGTGTGTATGCGGTTTCGGGAAAGAAAGAAGAAGCTCTCAAGGTGCTCGCCGAATTGAACGACCACTCAAAGCATCCTTACGTCTCGTCGTACCTGATCGCGTCTATCTACGTGGGCCTTGGAGACAAGGATAAGGCGTTCGCATCGCTCGAAAAAGCCTTTGAAGATCGTTCGTGGTACATGACGCATCTTAAGCTTGATCCGGAACTCGAAAGCCTGCACTCGGACCCGCGATTTGCCGATCTCGTCAGACGGGTGGGTTTGCCGTAGAGAATATTATGAAACGATGCCCTGAATGCGGTCGCGAGTACGACAATACGATGATGTTCTGTCTCGATGACGGAGCCGAATTGCTCTACGGCCCGGCG
>JAYVOS010000302.1:0-1510 GCA_043757775.1 Chloracidobacterium sp.
TACACCGCCCAGATAGAAAATATTATCCGTCAATATCCCGAACAATGGATGTGGATACATAAACGATGGAAAACACGTCCGCCTGGCGAAAAAGAAATATACTAACCTTAGTCCGTTTTGTTGTATAGTATAGAAATTCTATGACTAGGTTACTCGAAAAAGCATTTATCAAGGCTTCCGAATTTCCCGCTGCGGAGCAAGATATCATCGCCCGTTCGTTGCTTGATGATCTTTCAGCCGAAGAGCTGTGGGATGATACATTTGCTGAGTCTCAGGACGAATTATCAAGGCTAGCTGATGAGGCTTTAGCTGAACATACCGCAGGTCAGACGCAACCACTAGAAAAAATTCTGTGAGGTCATCTACCACCGAAAGGTTTTGGAAAGCATTTCATAAACTGCCGGCTCACATTCAGCAAAAAGCACGGGCGGCGTATCAACTTTGGCAAACGACGCCGTATCATCCAAGTCTCCAATTCAAACAGATACACAATGTTCGCCCGATATTCTCAGTCAGGATCGGTATTGGCTGGCGAGCGGTAGGAATAAAAAAGGACGACGAAATGATCTGGTATTGGATCGGTTCACACGCCGAATACGATAAGCTTATAACGAACCTGTAAGCAATTGACCACGCATACGCACATAGAGATGAAATTAAAAAAAGCCCTCGGCATTTTCTCGGAAAAGTATAAAGATCCGTCCATTTGCGAATCGTGCGGCGAGGAATTTATCTGCGGCGCTACAGTTATGGGCTGTTGGTGTATGAATCTGAAAGTCCCCGACGAGGGCCGTGCCGACATGAAAGAGAAATACGCAAAATGCCTCTGCCCGAAATGTCTCGGCACTTACGCCACCGAGTCTGCGATCGTCGTCAGATACAAAGACGGTAGAACTGAGGTGGTCAAAGAAGCAGTTCGCGTGGACACGCAAAACTTTCACGAAGGGATGCTCGATTTCTACGACGCTCGCGGGACGCTGCTCAAGCAGATCAGCCTGAATGAAGATATTAGCTGGGATATCGTCGAGCCGACAGCCTAACTTCCCCACGTTACGAACATCCCGATCGCCGCCGCAAACATCACCGCCGCCGCCAGCCAACCGACGATATTTGTAAACAACCCGTTGATCCGATCGCCCATTACTTTTTTATTATTTGAAATGAGCATCACGACGATAAGCAGCGGCGGAGCGACGACGCCGTTAATGACTGCCGTCCAAAACAAGGCTGTGATCGGATTAATACCGAGAAAATCTATGCCGACTCCGACGAGAGTTGAAAGTGCAATGATTCCGTAAAATTTCTTTGCTTTGCGCGGCTTTTCGTCGAGTCCCGACCGCCAGCCAAATGTTTCTGCAACCGCATACGCAGCAGAGCCTGTCAACACGGGTATCGCAAGCAAACCCGCTCCGATCAGCCCGATCGCAAATAAAACGGTCGCGAGATTACCCGCTAATGGACGCAGAGCCTGAGCAGCTTCAGTAGCGGATTGGATATTTGTCTGCCCTGT
>JAYVOS010000303.1:0-1507 GCA_043757775.1 Chloracidobacterium sp.
GACCTTTTGAAAGAACAGTCCTTCCTGTAAAAATATGTAATCCAATGCCCGTGCGGCAGTTACATTCTTTAACTCAATGTTTACTTTGCGGCCGGTCAATCTCGATTCGGTATCGAAAAGGATGTTGAGATCGAGATCCCTAGCTAACTCTTTGATGATAAATTGCAGATCAACTCCAGCTCCGAACGGGAGGTCACGAAGCTTTTCGAGGCGTTGAGGCAATTGCGGTTCGGTTTGTCCTTTTTGACCTGTAAACGAGGTCGGAATCAGCTTTGGATTGCCTTTGCTATCGAGCGTGGTACTCGGAGCAGCATCATTAACACCTGTCTGGAGCCGCACCATCCGCTCCATTTCCGAATGAGCAAGCTCATTTGTCGGGTCATACGAATATGCTCTCTTAAACGCTGCATAACCACCGATATAATCTTTTTCTGCAGCAGCCATTGTGCCACGTTTCATAAACATCTGCGATGCATTAAACAACGCACGGGCGAGATGCAAGCGGTACTCAGGGTTTTTAGGACTGTCGGTAACCGCCAACGCAAATTCCTCGACAGCTTTATCCCAAGTCTCCGAAGCCTCAAATTTCATCCCTTCGTTAAAATGCTTTTTGCCGTCATTAAATCCGGCCGCCGCAACCGGCGAAAGCATCGAGAAGATGAGCAAAAGTGTTACAAAAAAGCTAACGTATGTTGATCTTTTCATATCGATAAAATGTGATCTCGAAGCAAAATTGGCTGATCTTGTATTGCCGAAACATATACACGCCGCGATCGACGCAAAGTTTCAAAAGAATACTTGCGTAATTTTCGGTTTATTACTGCAAAAATGCAACCGCTTTTTAAGTTAGATGCTAACTCTTGTCCAACTGCCGCCGCAAATAATCAAGAGCAGCCTGGCTAGAACGCCAACGAATAAGGTAACGGTCGCCGGGCAGCACGAATTTGGTTGATTTAACACCGTTTACCCCGGCGTAGCCGATGAAAACCGTTCCGACAGGCTTTTCTTCGCTGCCGCCGTCAGGCCCTGCAATTCCAGTTATTGAAATTGCATGATTCGTTCCGGCGTATTTACGCATTCCCGATGCCATTGCCTCGGCACACTCAGCCGAAACAGCTCCGTGAGCAACGAGAATCTGTTCGGAAACCCCGAGCGTCCGCATCTTGGCTTCGTTAGAGTACGTGATCGCACCTTCCATAAAATACGCGGACGACCCGGGCGTATCCGTCAGACGCTGGCTGATCAGGCCGCCGGTACAGCTTTCGGCGACTGCAAGCGTTTGGCCTTTATTCTTTAATAATTCACCGACCACTTCGGCCATAGTCTCGCCATTCATTGCGAAAACAGCTTTGCCGAGAGCAGCCGCGAGTTCATTAGCTAACTTTTCACAGGTCGCCTCAGCTTCAACCAGCGAATTTGCACGGGCAGCGATGTGAATCTCGACCTCGCTTTTATTAAATAGAATCGACGTTTGGACGGTATCATAAGACGTGTAGATAGGAGCCGC
>JAYVOS010000304.1:0-5480 GCA_043757775.1 Chloracidobacterium sp.
GACCGAACGGGCATTTTCGCCGACGATCATCCCTTCGTAAACCTTGATCTGCGGCTTGACGAAGAGCGTTCCGCGTTCCTGTAAGTTATAGAGAGCGTATGTGTTAGTCTCGCCCATACGGTCGGAGACGAGCGAACCTGTCTGACGCGATTTCATGTCACCCTGCCATTTATCGAACCGCAGAAACAACGTATTGAGCAATCCCGTTCCCTTGGTCTCGGTCAAAAATTCACCGCGAAAACCGATAAGGCCGCGTGAAGGCACTTCGAATTCGAGACGGACTCGACCGGAGCCGTTGTTGACCATCTTGGTCATCTGGCCCTTGCGTCGGCCCATCGCTTCGGTTACGACGCCGATGAATTCTTCGGGTACATCGATGACGACGAGTTCGATCGGCTCTAGCAATTCGCCGGTCGTTTCATCTTTTTTGGTGATGACCTCAGGCTTGGAAACCTGAAGCTCATATCCCTCGCGTCGCATCATTTCGATGAGGATCGCAAGCTGCAATTCGCCGCGTCCTGAAACCTTAAATTGCTCAGCGGCTTCGGTTTGTGCGACGCGGAGCGATACATTGCCGAGCAGTTCGCGGTCGAGACGTTCTTTGATTTGACGCGAGGTTACAAATTTACCGTCAATGCCAGAAAACGGCGAAGTATTAACCCCAAAGATCATCGCGATGGTGGGTTCATCTACCGCGATGACGGGGAGTGGTTTTGGATTATCAACGAGAGTGATAGTTTCGCCGATCTCGACATCGTCAAATCCGGCAAGGGCAACGATCTCGCCGGTTCCGGCTTCAGTGACGGTTGTGCGTTCGAGACCCTCAAATACAAACATTTCCTTTACGCGGGTCTTAACGGTCGATCCGTCGCGTTTGGCGACTACGACCTCCTGATTTTTTGCGATCTCACCCGAAAAAATGCGGCCGATCGCGAGGCGCCCAACGAAAGGATTATAGTCAATATTTGCGACCAATAATTGCAGCGAATCATCACGGAGCGCGTGCGGCGCAGGAATCGTTTCGATGATCTGATCAAATAGGGGGATTAGATTCTTTGATTCGTCCGCCAGGTTTTTCTTAGCAACGCCGTCACGCGAGATCGAATAAAGGACAGGGAATTCGATCTGTTGATCGTTTGCCCCAAGGTCGATAAAGAGGTCGTATATCTCGTCCAAAACCTCTTCGGGACGCGAGTCCTGACGGTCGATCTTGTTAACGAGAGCAATTGCAGGCAGTTTTAACTCTAATGCTTTGCGCAACACAAATCGCGTCTGCGGCAGACAACCTTCGGCGGCATCAACGAGCAGCACAATTCCGTCAACCATTTTGAGAACACGTTCGACTTCGCCGCCAAAATCGGCGTGGCCCGGTGTGTCCAAAATGTTAATTTTGTAGTCGCCATAGCGAACAGAGGTGTTTTTCGCCATGATCGTGATGCCGCGTTCGCGTTCGAGATCCATCGAATCCATCACGCGGTCAACGACAGCCTCGTTATCACGGTGCGTGCCTGATTGTGCCAACATCGCGTCCACAAGCGTAGTCTTGCCGTGGTCAACGTGAGCGATAATTGCGATATTGCGTATCTTCGTCGTAGCTATCATAGTCTTCTATTTGCCGCTAAGGGCAAACGAGTATAATGACGCATTGGCGGCCGAAAGGCAATTTGGGTAAGAAAAAGACCGGACACCTGCCCGGCCATTTGTTTGAATTTAGTCGCTAATTAGCGGTATATATCCTTACCTACAACGAGATTGTTTTTAACGCTAAAAACGCCCGAAACGCCGTTGGCGAGGATGTTGAGCAAGTTGTAGTCGCCGGTACTGGCAACAAAACCCTCAAGCGTAATATGTCCGTTCTCTACGATAATTCTCACATCGGGCCGCGTTTCCCAGAAATAACGTGACAGGCCGTAATTGGAAAATGACCGCAACGTTTCTCTTCGAATCCGGTCATCAAAGGATGACAGCGGCAATTCTTTGATGTTGTTAATAACAGTCGTGACACCGGGAATGTCTTTGACAAATCTGGCGGCCTGATTCTTGGTGCCGAGCGAATAGACCTTGCCGGTGAGCGTTAATGTGCTGCCATTGATCTGAAATGCGATGTGGTCAAAAACGCCGTAACGCGGCAGAGAGATCAGCTCTTTGAACACCTGCTTTTCCAATGGATCTATCTGAGCGGCCCTATTTTGAGCACTTACGCCAACAACCGAAAATGTAACGACTGCAATACTTAACATTAAAAATGATCTAAATTTATTCATATAACCTCCAGTATTCGTTATTTCGAATACGTCATTGTTTCATGACGGTTATATGACGTTTTGGATAAAGAAAAGGGTGTCTATAATCGTTATTTTATTGTAAAGATTTGTAGCTAAAAACCAGTTTGGCGGAGAGCTTCATAAAGGACAATGCCGACGCTAGTCGCCAGATTTAGGCTGCGGACATTTTCATTTGGCATCGGAATAGTCAGGCAGCGATCCCAGTTTGCCTTTAACAGATCCTCAGGCAGGCCGCGTGTTTCGCGTCCAAAGACCAGACAGTCGTTATCGGCATATTCCCAATCGGAGTAGAGCCGATTAGATTTTGTGGTCAGATAAATAAACCGCGAGCAAGGTAAACTTTTATAGAGTTCGTCGAGGTCAATGTGCCGATGCAGATCGACATCATCCCAATAGTCGAGTCCGGCGCGTTTTAGCGTGCGGTCGTCCATTCTAAATCCGGTCGCTCCGACAATATGCAAGCCGGTATTGGTCGCCGCACACAAACGAGCAATGTTTCCGGTATTTGGCGGTATCTCAGGTTCTAAGAGTGCGATGTGCAACGACATAGTGAATAGTGAATAGTGAACAGTGAATAGTGAAAAGTTTTCGAATCCATTTTTAACTTTTCACTATTCACTGTTCATTTTCAACTAACAGTTTGCATCTTTTCGATAGGAAATGACATCAATTGTAAAGTAGTCACTGTGCAAGGTTTATGCCTAAATGATAGGAGTATGTTACAATCCGTTTTTGCGAAATACCCTTAACTAACCGGAGAATTTATTAGTGTTTTTGAGTTTTAATAAGTCAGTCTTCATTGCGCTTCTTATCGTTACCGCCGTTTTTTCGGTGTTTGCTCAGGACGCTACCCCGACGCCGGTCCGGGATGCAAAACCGGCAACTGTTAAACCGTCTCCGACCCCTGACCCAAAATCAGGACCTATTAAGGCCGTGACGGCAGAACAGGTGGTCGAAACAACTCTTTTTATTTATGGGCTCGGCGGCGGCCGCGATAAGCTCAATCAAATTCGCAAGACCAGTTTTGAACGCGGAAAATCGAACTATACTGCGGCTGACGGAAAGGTAGAGCCGGCGACATATCAGCGATTTGTTATTCGCGGCGAAAAGCTGACAAAAGAAAAAGTTCGTCTGGATCAGGATTTTCCAAATGCCAGATATTCGCTGGTTTTTGCCGACGATAAGATCTACGGCCTTTACAACAATTCTGTTTTTGCACCTCGCGAAGATGCGTCGGATCGCTTTCAATTTCAAATAATTCACGGGCTCGATGCCTTGCTCCGTTACAAAGAAGACGAATCGACCATCGAGATGGGCGACCGTGAAAAGATAATGGGCGTGGAATATAACGTCATTTCGGTAACGGACAAGGCCGGGCACAAAACCCGGTTTTTCGTCAGCGTAAAATCTTTCCGCGTAATGATGCTCGCTTACGAAGAGGGCGGCGTCCGGTATCGACGTAAATTTTACGATTACAACTACGCTCAGGGTACACTTGTCCCATACCGCACAGTACTCTGGGCAAACGACAAGATCGTCGAAGAGACTGATGTCGGCACAGTTACATTTGGCCAAAAGGTCGATGAAGATCTCTTCAAAACAAGCTAAATATTTTTTTTTGCAACTTTAGCCAGCCTCGTTGGTGCAACGCTTTGCGATCCCCAAATTTTCGCAAAGGAGAATATATGCACCAACCCAGATCTTTCTTTACCCTTATTTTTGTTTTCAGCCTGATACTGTTTTGTGCGGCTTTTGTGTCGGCACAGCAGGTCGAGCCGAGCTATGACGTGTCTCTCCAACTGGTCATTGGATCAGACGATGCCTCGCAGCGCGGCGATCTGCCGTCCGAGATATCTAACGTTTCAAAGCAGCTGAAGTCGAGCTTTAAGTTTTCTAACTATCGCCTTGCCAGCATATTTCTTGGCCGGATATCCAATACCGGCAATTTCGAATATAAGAGCGTCACGAATATCTTTGGCCAAGAACAGAGCGGAGCGGCTCAATCGTTTCTCGAATGGTCGGTGATCAATATCAAGAGTATGCCGACTGCCAAAAGTCAGCCTGGTCTGCAGGCTCAGGCGTTCAGATTCGGAGCGAGAGTTCCTGTTTTGGTAAGCACGCCGAAAGACGAAAGCGGCAAATCGTTTCCGGTCTATAACTACGAACAGATCGGCTTGACGTTGAGCAAGGTTGGCTTGTCGGAGAATGTTCCGACGCTTATCGGCACGCTCAATTTGCCGGGAACCAGCGGCACGATCTTTTTAGTAATGACGGTCCGATCTGCTGATTAAATAAAGACGAGCTGAATTATCGCAACATTTTTCGCGGCAGCGCGTGAATGAAAATGACAGATGCGGTTTTGGTTTTGACCAACTTTCTGTTGTAAATAGTATGAATGAATGGCTTTGGACACGACGAAATCTGCAGGCATGGGGGCATCGCGATACCCCATGCCTGAGGAAAAACTGTCCGACCATGCATTGATCGAGGCAACCAAGAGCGGCGACGAAGCTGCTTTTGGCGAGATAATGAACCGTTATCGTGGGCCCATAACTAATTATCTCTATCGATTTTTGAACGATTACGAAGAGGCCGTCGATCTCGCACAGGAAACTTTTGTCCGCGTGTATTTCGCGATCGACCGTTATCATACGCAGTTTGCGTTTTCGACATATATATACAGGATCGCTACAAACCTAGCGATCAGCGAGATACGAAAACGCAAGAGACGCAGGCTGCTGTCGCTGACGGGATTGTTTCAGAACGAGGATGACCAACAGGTCGAGTTTCAGCCGCCTGATACACGTCCCTTACCGGACGCGGAGCTTGTCGATGACGAACGCAGCCAGGTTATCGCAAAAGCGATTGCGGCTTTGCCTGAGAAATATCGCGTTCCGGTCATCTTGCGGGACGTTGAGGGCAAGACTTACGACGAGATCGCCGAGATCATGGAATTGGGTCTAGGCACAACAAAATCGCGAATCAGCCGCGGGCGAGGGCTGCTAAAAGAGAAATTGCAGCATTATCTATAATGGGAAACGAAAAATTACAAAATAGCGAAGAGCGTGAGCCTGTAGCCGAATTGCTTGCAGGGCTGAAACGTGTCGAGGCTCCGGCAAATTTTAATGTTGGTGTTAAGGCACGTATTGCCGACGGTATGTCCGAAGAAAAACGCGAATTTAGAATTCCCGTTTT
>JAYVOS010000305.1:0-1502 GCA_043757775.1 Chloracidobacterium sp.
ATCGATGCCGCCGAAGACCTGACACAGGATGTTTTCATCCGCATCTACCGCACGCTCGACCAATATGACCCCAAACAGGGCGATCTGGCGAATTGGTTAATGCGGCTGGCACGTAATTTGATAATCGACGATTACCGCCACCGTCAGCGTAATCCGCAGAATACGATGGCTGACGCAGTTGACGATCACGAATACCACCTGCGTGCGGCGGGTAGCTCCGCTCATAGGGAGATGGAGCGGAAAGAGTTGGCGTCACAAGTGCAGGAGGGTATCGACAAGCTGCCCGAAGATCTGAAAACGTGCGTGATCCTACGGGACATCGAAGAGTTGACGTATCAGGAGATCGTTGACGTATTGAAAATACCCGAAGGAACCGTCAAATCGCGTATCAATCGCGGACGGATCGAATTGGCAAAGATATTGAGAAGGATGCGGGTGGTGACTATTTAACAAGGGGTTAGAATTTTTATGATAAAGGAGCAGGAAAACATACTTAATTGTTCGCAGTTCGAAGAGTTGTTGACCGATTATCTTGATAAGACGCTGGTGAACGGAGTTCAAAGCTCTGTCGGGACCCATGCTCTAGCCTGTCCTCTCTGCCACGCTCTGCTCAATGACGTTAAGGATTCGCTCGAAGCATGCCGCCAGATGGCTGTGCCGAGCGTTTCGGTCACGAAATTAGAGGCTCGCGTTTTGTCGATGACGATGCCGGAAACGGCGATGCCTTGTGAGGATTTCGAAAGCTATTTGACAGATTATCTAGATGGTTTTCTGCCCGCACAGACATTCCACAGGTGGGAGCGTCACGCGGCTCTTTGTGGCACGTGCGAAGACCTGCCAGGCATGGTCGTCCGTTCGATCGGTGCCTGCTACACATATAAGATGGAAGAGTTGGCGGTGCCTGCTGGATTGCACGAGCGGATCCTCGAAACAACGATCGGCACTGTCGAAATAAAAGAGTTAAAAGTTTCGTGGACGACGCGCGTGAGCGAATGGATAGACGGCATCAAGTTCCCGATATCCGTCCCGCAGCTTGCACCGCTTGCGATGATGGTGATGTTCGCGTTTTTAGTGTTCAGCCAGACGGTTTCGGCCGACGGCTCGATCAGCAGTGTTTACGCACAGGGCGTCGAGCTTGCGGAGCAGACATATCAACAAAGCACGGACATTTGGCAGGGCAAACCAATAGTTGATCGACCTGAAAGGCAAGATCCGGTAAGCGGCACGACGGACGTATCTAACGAGGCCACGAAATAATGAACTGTGCCTATCACGAACAAAACGCGGCAGCGGTGAGCTGTAACAGTTGCGGACGACCGCTCTGTCCGGCCTGCGACCACCGCATTAAGGGTTTCCCTTATTGCCAAGACTGCATTGTTTTAGGCGTCGATCTGCTCCAGCAGCAAGGGCGGACCAATCACGTTCCGTATGTTCGCAAACGGACTTCGCCGGTGATCGCAACGCTGCTCTCGATGCTCTGCCCAGGACTCGGGGCCGCGTAT
>JAYVOS010000306.1:0-1501 GCA_043757775.1 Chloracidobacterium sp.
CGAGAGCAATTTCACGAAGATCGATTCGCCATTTGTTAAAAACCTCGTGGCTCGCGGTCATGTCCGTAACGACGATCTAAACCTCGGAATCGCCGCTACGCCAGCCGGAAATGTTGTCGGCAAAACAGGCTCGCCATCGCCTGTTGTTCACACGCTCGGCACCGCTCTCAAAGGCATTTTGTGGGAATCGACCGCCATACCGGAGATCCGCACACAGGCTCGGGCGCTTGCACTCAAATTGCTTGCAGATTAAGCTATCCAAACCGCTAATAATATGCAGAAATCATTTTGCGAGCTTTTGATCGAATCGTTTAACTCACACCCGGACAGCATCGCGATGCGTGTCGTCGGGAGCGACGACAATGTTTACACCTTTCGCGAGATGCTGCACAAGATACGCTCGATCGCGTATCGTCTCAAGGAAGAGGGCGTCGGATTCGGCGACCGCGTCGCTCTCATCGGCGAAAATCACCCTTCGTGGGCGATAGCATATCTCGGTGCTCTTTATCATGGGGCAGTCTGCGTGCCGCTCGACCCGCATGGCGAGATCGAGACGATCACAAATTTTCTCGAAAATTCCGAAGCCAAAGTCGCATTTCTATCGCCCGATCAAACTAAACAATTTACTCAAATCGAGGAAAAGCTCGGAAAGCATATTCCGGCTGTCGTGTGGAATCTTGAGAATTCGACCAACGGATTTCAAAAGTTTGAAGACTGGTCCGCCACCGAATTTCCCGAAAGTTACGCCGCCGAGATGCCAAAAGCCGCCGGCAAAGACATCGCTCTGCTCATGTACACCAGCGGCACGACTGGCACGCCGAAAGGCGTTCCGCTGACGCATGGCAACATTGTCGGCGAGCTTTCCGGTGTCAACGAAGTGCTCAAACTTTCTGACAAAGAACGTATCCTGAGCCTCTTGCCACTCTTTCATGCATATTTGCAGATCGTAAATCTATGGGTCGCGACGACATTCGGCCCGCAGGTCGGTTACTTGAAAGAGCTGACGCCCGCCGAGTTGAGCGAGTCGATGAAGGTCTTCAAACCGACGATCCTCACGACCGTTCCGCGTCTGTGGTATCTGTTTCACAAAAAGATATTCGATGCCGTTGCGGCCAAGCCAAAGGCCGTCCAGGCATTGTTTCGCACAATGCTCAAGATCAACGGATTTTCCCGCGATACGCTTAATATCAATCTTGGCCGCAAGCTGTTCGGTGCCGTGCACGAATCTTTCGGCGGTGAATTGCGTATCGCGATATCTGCCGGTTCGCGTTTTGACGATGCCGTTGCCGAGGATTTTCACCGACTCGGATTCACCATTATCCAAGGCTACGGTCTAACCGAAACGAGCGGTGCCGCGACCGCGACCTACGAGGACGATAACCGCGTCGGTTCGGTCGGCAAGCCGATGAAAGGTGCTGAGGTACAAATACTCGACCCCGACAAAGACGGTGTCGGCGAGGTCCTGATACGCGGCACAATGGTCTTTGACGGGTATTATAAA
>JAYVOS010000307.1:0-5463 GCA_043757775.1 Chloracidobacterium sp.
CACGACGATCAGCCCTATCACAAACAGATAATCGCTGGTCGAGCCTTGGCCTTTGCCGGCGGCTCGCGTGCGGATGAGGTTCATGTTCTGATTGTTGGCTTTCCACACAAAATCAAACGCATCACCGAAAAACGGGATCATCCCGACTACGTAATCCAGCCCCAGATTAAAAGCCATTCGCAGCAAAGTGATCTTAGGCACGCCATACCTAACTCCGGCAAAGAGGATGTACAGTGCAGGTAAAAACGTAATGGTATCACCAACGTTCGGTATCAACCCGATCACCGCATCGAGCCCAAACCGCCACCCGATGCCCGGAACCTTAAACAACCCGTCGAGATAAAACGCCAGGTCATCCAGCCCCTTTTCGACCTCGATCTGCTTTCTTGTTTGGATATCGTTCATAGGAGTTTTTTGCCACAAATTACACGAATGTCACGAATTAAAATCTCTTTATTTGTGTCATTCGTGACATTCGTGGCTAACCTTCTTTATCGTCCGACTATCGTCACCTTCAATATCTTATCCCCGCGAACAATACTATCTACGACCTTCATGTCGGTTTCGCTGACGTGACCAAAAACAGTGTAGCCGCCGTCGAGGTGCGGCTGCGGCGAATGTGTGACGAACCACTGCGAGCCGCCGGTGTCTTTGCCGGACAGCGCCATGCCGACGGCACCGCGATCGTAGCCGAGCATATTTACCTCGCAGCGGATCGACCAGCCGGGGCCGCCGTTGCCGTCGCCGCGAGGGTCGCCGTCCTGAATTACGAAATTGGCCACAACGCGATTGACCTCGAGGCCGTTAAAATACCCGCTGCGTGCTAGCTTGACCCAATTATCGACCGTCAAAGGCGCTTCCTCGGGGTTAAAAACGATGGTGAATGTTCCTTTTTCAGTAGTCAGCAGAGCCTTGACCGAGCCGTTTTTTCGCGACAAAGCTCGCCGATAATCGAGGTCGGTATTCAGGATAACGCCGAGCTTTGAGCCGGTGCCGGAATATGCCAGCACTTGATCCAGTTTATTCTCACGTGCCTTAGCAAGTAGCGGCTGAACCAGATCAACATCTTTCAACATCTCAAACGCCTTTTTTCGGACAAGATAATCGCGGGATGCACTTGCGACCGTTACCGCCGAAAGCGATTTTCTTTTATCGAGCTTAAACAGAGCGTCAAGTATCGCGAGCGACGCATCGTCAGACTGTTTATCTTTAATAAAGGCAGCGTCCCAGGCAATGTTCAAGGCGTCCAGATTTTCCTGAGATACTGGCATGTCAGCGATAGCACCGGCGGCAGCGGCACGGATATAAACGTCAGCATTCAACAATTGGCCGCGCAATATCTCACCCAGATTGTCGGGTTTTAAGCTCGCGATGGCACCTGTCAGATCTGGCATAGATTTCAGCATTTTGGCCTGATCGGCAGGTTTGACACCGGTTGTCATGCCCGCGACAAACTTTGTAAGTAGTTCGCCTGCCTTAGCGTTCATCGCCGCGTCCTTGAGCGAAGCGATCTCCGCAAGTCCTTGTCCGTAAGCAGACGCGGCATGAAAATCGGTGTATTCCAATTCGAGCGGCGGCTGGGATGCGAGATAAGCCTTTGGGGCAACCCGTGCAAATGCGATCTCAGTTTCGGTTGACTGATATTTGTCAGCAGCGCGTAGTCTCGTTAAAAAATTTATTGCGGACACGTTTTCAGTGTTTGCCAGCAGACGCCCGACGACTGTCGCTATCTCTAGCAGCTCACTTTTCGGCAGCGGAACTTCGATGGGTTTCAGATTGCCTATTTTTTGTCCGGGCCTGATCGGGCCGGGATCGCCGTGCATCGGGATCAGAAGATGATTGCCGCGTTTGATCAATTTATCGGCGGCCTTAGCATCTTTCAGACTGCCCAAAGATCGGATCGCGGAGACGCGGACGCGGCTGTCTGGGTCGTCCATCGCGGCTCTCATCAAAAGGTCAAACGAATCTTTATCCTCTGCTCCGCCCAGCACTCTCGCCGCGTTTGCCCGAACGACGGCGTCCGCGTGGTCCGCAAGCAGCTTTCGCACCTCAGGGCTAGCTGTTTTTGCTCTGAGACGCGCCAGCGTGTTTAAAGCGGTCGCGACGACATTTGGGTCGTCGAAGGCTAGAAATGGTTTGACGGCTTTTTCTCCATCCGCAGGCTTGGCTCGCAGAATAGCTGTAAGAGCACTTCGTAGCACATCCGGATATTTTTTAACAGCCCCTCCCTCGAGTTTCAATCCCTCTACGATCACCTCGCCAAGCTCTTTTGCCACCGGATCTTTAGCATTCGCAGCGGCTATCTTTCCGGCGGCCTCGAAGGCACGCGACAAAAGATCGTGGTCCCTGCCGACAAAAGCTGACTCAGCCTTGATCACGGTGATCACGCTATCCGCACCTTTCACCGATTCGATCTCGCCAAGAGCAAATACGGCCATTGTCCACACGGCACCGGAATTTTTTCGATCCATCAGCATGTCTGCCAGCACCGGTATCGCCTTTTCATCGCCGATCCGCCCCGCAGCAAGCGCCGCTCTCGCTCGAACATCGGCACTCGGCGATCTCATCAAATTTTCAAGCACCGCGTCAAAACGCCGTGCGTCTTCGGCTTTGAGGATCTGAATTCCCGTATTTATGGGCACCTGCGCAAACGAGCCAAAGGTAAAAGCAAAGAGAAACACAACTGCCGTCGAGATACATAGTTTCATTCGCATAATTTTATCTGATTCTAGCTGTGGAAACTGCAAATGCCAATAGTAGCCGGAGAGAATTTAGAACACGGATTTTACGGATCGGGCGGATGGGAACGGATAAGAAGCCATAACTATATTTTTGTTTTCTTTTAGACCCGTGTTGATCCGCCTGATCCGTAAGATCCGCGTTCAAAAAAATACCGGTACTGCTACACACCTGTTCGTGATCTTTGCCCCAAAGCCCTCGTTGACACTTTAGCCGTCCGCAGATCGAGTATTAATATGCCGTCCCCATCGACCTCAGCGTCTGTGAACCGCAGCGTCTCCGGCAGCACGAGCTTAAATTCCTGCATCATCCTGTACGCCCGTATCATACGCCCGCCGTGACGCCCGTATTTCGCCACCGGATAAGCATTTTTCATCGACAAATGCGTTGGCTTGAGCCCGATGCGATTATTCGCCGCGTCAAACAGCAGATGAAACGCCTCCGGCCCGCCCAGCCTCTCATACGTCACCCGGCTCATCACGATCTGCCCACGCCGGTTCATCGTCACATAAAACGCCGCCCACTGCCCCGTCACATCCCCACGCGGACACTCCTGCCACTGCACCCTCATTTATCTGTACCTCCGCGAGAAGTGTAACATAAATAGAACTTTGTTGCATAGTTAAAACACATCAGAACTTGAAGCTGTAGCGACTGGGTTCTTTTGCTCTAGGCCTCCGATATTGGCGGCAATCCACTTACGAGCTCGTTTGTCCGCAGGCTGACGGTGACGATCTTTTTTATCAGGCGGACGATGTATTGCGGGTTGTCGTCGCGGTTTGGGTCGTTTGTGATGCCGGAGCGTTTGTAGAGGGAGACCTTGTATTGATCGACGATCCAATCGAGGGCCGAGCGGTTGCCGAGGCGGTAATTGTGAACCTCAGGCGGTATGCCGCCGATGGTCAGAAAATCGTTATAGATGATCGCGGTTTTGTCTTTGTTATATTTCATCCGCTCGACGCGCCAGTCGAGGACGAGTTTGCCGCTCTCGATCATGTCGAGCTTGTGTTCCGGTTGGTCCTCATAATTGACGTGAATATCGGCAAGCTCTTTCCCGGCCTTTGCAAACGACCAAAACTCCGGTGCAAACGGGATCCTCGGCAGCTCGCGTTTCAGATTCGCGGCGTATTTCTCGCGATAGTCCGGGTGATGCAGTATCGCGTAGGTGTAATAAAAAATGTCCCACTTTTCGATTTTGGATTTTGGATTTTGATTTCGCATTCCGCACTCCGCGTTCCGCATTGGAATAGTGCTCCCGAAACTGCTCCAATGCCCAGTCGGTGATATTCTCACGGCGGTTCGTTCCGTCTTCGTTGTAGGTGTAGAACGGGAAACATTGTAATGCCGTTCCACCTCCGTAAAGACTCATATTCGTGAGCTTATCGCTAAGATAAGGTGCAAAATCCTTTTCCGAACCGATGCCAGTAACGCAAATCATCTGGTTAGGAGAATCGATAGGGAAAACCGATGGCAACTGATATGTTCGTTCGTTTAGACTACGATCAAAATAAACGTATTGATCTTGAAACGGGGTGTATATTGCATGCGAGACCTTTGAGCCGTCGAAAGCCAGGACTCGCCCCCTCGATATGGTCGATTTAAGAGAACCACTCCAAGATATTTGCGAATCATCGTTTCTAACAAATTGGTCAATTATTTGTTCTAAAGTCATCTTTTGAGATCTTAGCTTTTTGATCTTTGCTTGATTCTCATCAGAATTCCATAGGGTAATGTGTTCATTGAAAAACCTAATTGTCTTTTCAATGTTCTGCTTCAATTGCGACTTGCCAAAATTGAAACACCAATTGTTACGATTTGTCTTTAATCCGCCACTGTAAACCTTGAAGATCGTCGTAAAGTCACCCTTACTAGCTGATTTTATCTCCTTGTTCGCAATCGAAATAAACGTCTCAAATTCATCTCGCATTCCCTCGGTCAGCCAGTTGTGTTTGGCGTCGGGCGCGATCTCGGTCCACTCGACGCCGTAAACACTGCCGCTCTCGTCCAGAAAACGGTATTTCTGTTCCTTACGCCAATCGGCACCCGTTGCGTGATAGTAAATTTTCGCCATAAATGCCTTCGCTCTTCGCCGCGTAGCGGCATCCCGAATGTAGCCGTGGTGTTTTAACCCACGGAACGTCTTTCAACAATTGAACGGCTTTGCTGTTCAAGATAGATGGCCTAATGCTTAACAAAGCGTGAACATGATTATCAATGCCGCCAACCTGCAACGCGGTAAAGCCATTATTTCGTGCGATTCCGCCAATGTATGCCCACACACGATTTTCGATCTCAGGCCGTATGAAATCCACGCGGTTTTTCGTGCTGAACACGAGGTGGTAATAGCTTTGCGAATATGTGTTTGCCATCGGTTCATGCAGTCGCTGACGCGACGCGGATCGTTTATTTCCGATTACCGTGGGTTAAAACACCACGGCTACATTCAAACCGTCGCGATGCGACGAAATCGCACTGAACTAGCCGGATTTTCCGGATGGTTGGGCCACAACCGTCACAATGTGCTTTACTAACCACTAACCCGTCCTTTTCTAACAAAAATATTCACACTCACACCGATCTGAATTCCAAAAACATTGTGCGTCGTGCCGTACAATTTCGGGTTTTGCCGGACATCGCCACCGAGGTCGAGAACGTAGATCGAATCAAAATCCTTTTCGAGATTCTTACGCATTCCATCAAAAGAAATGCTGTTGATAAAACTGC
>JAYVOS010000308.1:0-5440 GCA_043757775.1 Chloracidobacterium sp.
CGCCGCGATGACCGAACCCGACTTCACCGCCCGCATCAACATCCCCTCGACCCAAAGATACGTCACCGGCATCCTCGACCGCTACCGCACCGCCGCGACGTTGAAATAAACCGTCCGAGGGTGTTATGCAATTGCCTTTCGCCGTGCACTCGTCGATTTTATTGACGACCGTGGCTCGAATTATTATAATTACTCAAAAAGTTGTTGAGAAAACTTGATGAGCATTTCAAAGCTGCCGGATGATACCGAACTTAGACGTCTTTACATTGACGAACAACTACCTATGGAAAAGATAGGTCAGATGTTCGGCGTCTCACGTCAGCGCGTTCATCAACGTATCCAGCCAACTGGCATTGTTCGTCCAAAACGCATCCTTGACCGTGCCGACCTTGAACAACTTTACGTTCAGAAAAAGCTGCCGATATACAAAGTCGCTCAGGCGTTAGGAGTATCCTCGAGCTTTGTGCTTAAAACGCTTCATCGTTACGGCATACCTCTCCGCTATAAAAAATGCACATTTGACTATGACCATCTCTACAGGCTGTATGTGACCGAAGGGATGATCATGATCGAGATCGCTGAGAAATTCGGTTGTAATGTGGGCACCGTCGCCAATGAGCTCGTACGGAATGGCATTTTCGAACGTCATAACCCGGCCGTGCGTCGCAAGAAACCATTTACCCGTGACCAGTTGTATTCCTTATATGTCGAGCAGGGGCTCAGCACAAAACTGATATCGGAATCCGTAGGATGCGACCCGAAAAATGTTGTGTATTGGCTCCGCAAGTTTGAGATTCCGCTACGGGTCATTAACTCGCTGGTAGGTAAAGAACAGGTTCTACGCAAACTCTTTCTCAAACACAAGATGCCCGTTGGTCTGATCGGTGAAAAGTTAGGCGTTACTGCTTCGTGTGTCCATAAGAACCTACGCCGCTTTGGCATAACGACACCTGCGAAACGAAAGACCAATAAACCGCCCGCATAAACATCTCCTCAACCCAAAGATACGTCACCGGCATCCTCGACCGCTACCGCACCGCCGCGACCTTAAAATAGAAAATTGCAGGATCGCAACGTCTGCCCCCATCAGTTCTTCGTGGGTGGTATGGGAATGTAAGATTGTAGAGACAAGCGTCCGTGCTTGCTTTCAGAATTGCCTACGAAGCTGGTCAATCCTGAAAAGAAAAGGCCTCGGCAATCGCCGGGGTCTTTTTAGATCTGGAATGTGAGCCAAATCACTTCCCCGTCTTCGGCAATTGAAGTATTCTTTGAGATAAACTTGTTATCATCCTCCCTTCTCAAGTAAGTTCGTCCGAAAATCTATTATGGTTATGAAGAAACTCCTGTTCGCCGTCGCCCTTATTGTCTCCGGTTATCACGCCGGCTTAGCGCAAGCGGCTGACTCTTTCGACATCGCGACTTTTCGGCCTCCGACTGGATGGGAAAAGCAGTCCAAAGACGGCGGGGTTGTGTTTGCCACTACCGACCAGCTAAAAGGCACCTACGCAATGATCGTCCTGTACCGGAGCGGGACTAGCTCCGGCAAGCCAAGGACCGATTTTGATGCCGACTGGAAACAATACGCGGCCGCGATCGCCGGCGACAAAACCCAACCCCAGATGGAACCTCCCACCCAGACTAACGGCTGGCAGGTCACCACGGGCGGCGGCACCTTTCAGAGAGATCTAGGCACGACAGCTCTGATCATGACCACATACACAGGTTTTGGCAGAAAATTTAGTGTTGTCGCAATATTTAACACACCGGATTATGCTCCTGCGATCGGAGCCTTTGCTGATTCGATAGTGCTAGACAAGACGCCAGCGAAACCGCTTGCAACTTCTGCCAACCATGCCGCCGATAGCCAGATCGTCGGAACATGGGGCCAAAACCTCGGCGCTCACATGACGTACGGCGACCCAGTCGCGGCCGGCATGGCGGGGTATAGCAAAGATCAATACACATTTAGCGCAAACGGTACTTACACATTCGTGTCAAAGACGTTTCGAATGGCGTACGACAAGATTCTGCTTGTAAAGGAGAACGGCACTTACGAAATCAACGGCACGACGCTCAGTATCAAACCCCAAAAAAGTGTCATGCAGGCATGGAGCAAACTAAATGGAGGTGACGGTTTCGGCAATCTTGTCAGTACGCAAAACCGGCCCATTGAAACCGTGGACTATCGTTTCACAAAACACTACTTCTCAGGCATTGACCAGTGGCAACTGGTCCTGCAGGCTGACAAACCGACGCTCCGCGACGGTCCGTTCAGTACCTTGACGCTATTTACCAATGCTTGGTACTACAAACCAATATCGTCCAACAATCCGGTCATCGAACTGCCGAAATGAATTTGAAAAAGGAGTAACACCATGTCAAAAAGCAACTTAGCAATCGTCGGCCTTATTCTGGCTATCGGTGTACTCGGCTGCAAATCGGTTAAGTCACTTTTGCCGGGCAAGCCTGTCTCGACCGCTCCAGTAGTGGATCTCAATTCGCCTGCGGCTCCGCGGAACGTCAAAATTCAGCTGGACAAAAAACAGACCGCCACCGGGAAGGTCACCAAAAACGGGGGCACCGTAACGCTGAGTACCGCCGACGGCAGCAAATTTACGCTCGACGTTCCCGCAGGCGCCATTGACACAGACACGGACATCACCATGACGGCCGTAAAAAGTGTCGACGGTGCTCCGCTCGACAACAATATGCCGACCGCCGTACAGCTGGAGCCTTCCGGATTATTCTTTAAGCAGTTGGCGACACTGACCATCGTTCCGGCCAGAGAGATTCCAATAAAACAGCAGATCATCTTCGGATACGAGGGCGACGGAAAGGACTACGGGTTCGCCCTCATTGACCACAAAAGTAAAGAAATCAAGGTCAAACTGATGCGATTCAGCGGTGCCGGCGTGGGAACTGCCTCGGACGCTGCGTGGGCCGCAACTCTGATGATCCAAAGTGAGGCGGCCGCAACTCGGCTGATGAATAAGGCCGGTGAGCTTCTCCAAGCCGAGCGGATGCGGGAACTCCTCGGTGATGAGTCAATGGCAGAGGAAACCTCCAGACAGCTCGAATCGCTCATGGGCCAATACGAAGACCAGGTTGTCCGGAAAAAGGAAGCGGCGGCCGAACTCGACTGCAAACACGCCGAAGATGCGCTCCAACACCTTATCGGCCTCGAACGACAGCGGCAACTTCTCGGCTTTCCGAGCACAGCAAATTTTCAGGCGCGTGTCGCCAAGCTGCTAGATATCGGACAGAAATGCAGCAAATCCTATCGCGTTAATGGTTCGAGCGGCGGGGCGTCTTTCAAAGGTGAGATATGCGGTCTGGCAAAGCCGTTTGTGATAACAATGGTTACCCAATGGGAGACCTGGCCGTTAAACTTTACGCCCTCAAGCGAGAGCGGCGGCCAAATGGAAGGCCATATTACGAGTCAGGGTATAACCGTCACCGGCAGCGGGCCTTATACCATTACGCTCGGCCCCGACGGGTCAGGAACGATCTCATGGACATATAATTCTACGAGTACGTCCGGCCCCGGAAGTATGTCAAAATCGGTTCAAGCGACGCTTCCGCTCGTGCCGGCCTCAGACCTTTCGTGTAATTGATCCCGGCTCGGCGTTTGGCAAGAACCAATGCAAAAACCGCGGCTGTGAAAGAATGGGGTCATCTATGAAGTAACCCCGTTCTATTGCGCAAAAGCTTCAAAAGCAGAATCCGCATTAAACAAGATGTGGCAACCCTTATCCTATATTCAAGGATCAAAGCCAGCAATGGTTTTGATCCTTTTTTTGTTGAATATCCTCAGCAGTATTGACTGTGGCAATGCTTCTCTGATAAGTTTGGTGTGTTTTTAACGATACATCCAGATTTTTGTAGGAAAGCGTGATTCGATGCAGATTTAGCGGGATTTTTACGAAATTTCGTGATTTGCAGTGGATTTACTTGGATCGTTGCAAATTTAGGCGAATTCTCTCGGATTTACGCGAATTTACCCAAATTTAGACGATTTCCTCCAAATTTATGGATATTTTCATGGATTTAAGTAAATTTTCCTAAATTTAGGGCAAAATGCTCAGATTCAGGCTCACAGTTCTAAGGCTTATAGTCTTTGGGAGGAGAAAATAAATATATGATAGCTGCACATCGCAGAAGAAAGGACAAACTCGACCGTGAAGCCGTATTTTTTACGGACAACCACGACGATTTTAAGGCTGGGACGGCCCACGACCTCACGTTACAGATCGATGCAAACATTGCGTTGATACTGACTCAAGACGCCAAGCTGACCTCGAGTTTTGACGACAAAGATCAAAAACAGGAGATCAAAGGCGATAAACGCGACGAAGCCCTCGACAGGATTCGCGAGGTCATCTTAGGTGCGACGGCTATCGGAAATACTGCCGTTCCGGGCATCACCAGCCTTTTTCAAATGCCTTCGCCACGAACCGACCAAAACATTATCGCCAAGCTGACCGCTATGAATGACGAGACCGCTCCATACGAACAAAACTTTATAGACGCTGGTCTCGACGCTAATTTTCGCAACAATCTGATAGCCGCGAGAGACGCTTTCCAAACTTCACGCAACGCCGCCGCCAGCGCCGCCGAACACCACGGCGAAGCAGTCGGAACTATCGAGGACCTCTTTCGCACAACGATGTCTATGTCACGCCAACGCGGTGCATTCGTTAAGCTAAAATACTCCGCTAACCCCGGCAAACTCGCCGCTTGGGCAATTGCCTCACACCTCGAAAAAGCCCCGCAGTCAACACCCGCCCCGCCATCGCCGCCTACGCCTTAATATACGGCGAAAAGATTTGTTTTGGGTGCCGATGTTTATTTTCGGCACTCTTTTTGTTTTAATTCAAGCTATGAATATCCTTGCCGCCGAATACGTGCTGCCGATATCCTCCGAGCCGATCAAGGGCGGCGCCGTTGCCATTGACGGCGACAAGATCGCGGGCGTCGGCACGCTGGACGAGATAAAAGCCCGATTCCCTGACGCTGGCATAATCGATCACGGCAAGGCGGCGATACTTCCCGGCTTTGTAAATTGTCACTCGCATCTCGAGATCACGTCGATGCGGGGTGCTCTCGACGATGTCGAGCACGATTTTGCGGCGTGGCTGCTAAAACTCAACGAGCTGAGGGCCGAATTGTCGGACGAAGACATTTTCGCGGCGGCTGTGAGCGGTGCGAGGGAAGGTGCCGCTGCAGGCGTCACGTGCTTTGGCGACATCGGCAGGCTGGGACACGCCGGCGTGCATGCGCTAAAGGCCGTCGGGCTTCGCGGCATTGTCTATCAGGAGACGGAGTTCTCACCCGACAACCGCACGGCGGACGAAGATTTTCTAAAACTTGCAGCAAAGTATGAGGCTCTTCGTGAAGAATCGACGACACTCGTGCAGATTGGTATTTCGCCGCATTCGCC
>JAYVOS010000309.1:0-5422 GCA_043757775.1 Chloracidobacterium sp.
GTGAATGGTGGGCGTGATTTTGTCGCTAAGGTTAGAGGTTTTGTTTCCGCCCCTCGTGAACGCCGTACGACCCGTGACGGTCAGTATTTCTTTGTAAACAATAGGTTTGTCAGGGACAAGACTATCGCTGGCGGCTTACTCGAAGGTTATCGTTCTGTGCTGCCGCACGGCGTTTATCCGGTCGCATTCCTTTTTCTAGACCTGCCGCTGGATGAAATTGATGTTAATGTTCATCCGGCCAAGACTGAGATCCGTTTTCGTCGGGGCGAGGCTGTTAAGGACGTGATAGCCGAGGCGATCAGGACAACACTTGCGAGAGCCGGAATCATAGGCGACGCGAGACCTGAGCAGACATTTATCGAGCCTAAATCGAGCTTTACTGTGCATTCAGAGCAACAATATGAACAAGGCGGGATTATTTTTAAGGATAAGCTTGTTCCGGCGGAAGAAATAGATTTTGAGACACCGGCTGAGGAAGAGCAAGAGTTTCAGACTGTGGCTCCAAACGAACCCGACATTATTGGGTTGTCTGAAACCCACAAAACCGCGCCCGAACCTGTTCCGTTTCAATTTGAAACTACAGGCCACGATAAGGTGAAAAGTGCAATAGCAGGCTATGCAGAATTGCCGCCTGTAAACTCGGCTGAAAAGCTCGCAAAATCCATTGAGGTGGAGCAAGTGTCTGCGGCTAAAATTCAGCCGCTAGGACAGTTGCACGATAGTTTTATCATCGCCGTCGATGACGAAGGCTTGCTGCTGATCGATCAGCACGTTGCACACGAGCGTATTCTCTTTGATAAATATCGCAAGAGCGAGACAGATCGGCCAATAGAGTCGCAAAACCTGCTCCTGCCCGAAACTATTGACCTTTCGCCCGCACAGGCTGAGGCTTTTCAGCTTATCGAAAACGATCTCATGGCCCTCGGATTTGGCGTGATGAAGCTTTCGGGGCGAACAATTGCGATCAAGAGTATTCCGACCGACCTCGCAGCGTCCGAGGCACGTAATCTTTTCGCGGAGATCCTAGACACAATCGAGGTGGAAAAAAAGGGTTCGCCGAAATCGACTCTTCGGGATGACATTGCGGCAAGCCTTGCATGCAAGGCCGCCGTCAAGATTAATATGAAACTCACACCCGAAAAGATGAACTGGATGATCGACCGGCTGCTGGTGACAAGCTCGCCGACGACGTGTCCACACGGCCGTCCGGTCATTCTGCGGCTATCGATGAAGGACATCGAGCGGGGATTTCACCGAACCTGATATGACGACCGACGAGCCAAACAAATTGATCCGAGGCGTGGGCGTGACAGGTGCGACCACGCTCAATATGATCGACATGATCGGCGTCGGGCCGTTCATAACAATGCCGCTTATTATTGCGGCGATGGGCGGGCCGCAGGCAATGCTCGGCTGGATATTCGGTGCGGTTCTAGTGATTTGTGACGGCCTCGTATGGGCAGAGCTTGGGGCGTCGATGCCCCAATCCGGCGGTCCATACAACTATCTAAAGGAGATCTACGGCGGGCGAAAACTCGGGCGGCTGATGTCTTTTCTATTCATCTGGCAACTCACTTTTTCGGCACCACTTTCTATAGCATCGGGCGGCATCGGGCTGGCACAATACTCGACATATATATTCCCGTGGATGGGTAATGCGACCAAAATTTCTCTGCCCGTATTAGGGACTGTAGAAATAAATTCGATCCCCGTAGTCCTGGTCGCGATCACTGCACTCGCCGTCGCCGTTTTCCTGCTTTATCGTCGAATAACGATCATTGAGAAATTTTCCAAATTCCTATGGGTCGGCGTGGTTTTGACTATTATCTGGGTGATATTTGCCGGCGTCACTCATTTTGATGCAAAGCTTGCATTCGACTTTCCACCTGACGCGTTTACTTTGCGGCCCGAGTTTTTTTACGGGCTTGGAGCGGCGTTGCTAATATCAGTTTACGATTATTGGGGCTATTACAACGTCAATTTTTTTGCAGGCGAGGTCAAGGAGCCTGAAAAGACGATACCGCGTGCAATCATCTACTCGATACTGCTCGTAGCGGCTATATATATTGTAATGAACATCGCTATTCTCGGCGTGATTCCTTGGCGTGAGTTTGCCGGTGTAGCTAAGACAGACGCGCAGAAATATGTGATATCGACGCTGATGGAGCGGCTATACGGCAGTACTGCTGGGATAATTGCGACCGTCTTGATAATGTGGACGGCGTTCTCGTCTGTATTTTCGCTACTTCTCGGGTATTCGCGTGTACCTTATGCCGCAGCGCTCGACGGCAATTATTTCAAGGTATTTGCCAAACTCCATCCCAAATATCAATTCCCATATGTCGCATTGCTCACGATGGGTGGCATTGCGGCTATTTTTTGTTTTTTCAAATTAGCTGATGTAATCGCCGCGCTTGTCGTGATACGAATCATCGTGCAATTTCTGGCTCAGATTGTGGGACTGTTGATATTACGAAAAACTCGCCCGGACGTTCCGAGGCCGTTTAAGATGTGGTTGTATCCGGTTCCTGCCGTGATAGCCCTGATAGGGTTCCTGTATGTGCTATTTATGCGGGATGGGTTTTTGACTCAGGTCAAATACGCCGCAGTTTTGATTGCTGTGGGTTTGGTGGTTTATTTTATTCGGTCATACCGCCGCAAAGAATATCCGTTCGAGCCAAAGGTTATCGCTAATGAAGTCTAATATGCGTAAAAATCTAGTGTTGATATTCATCTCCGTGATTATGGGAGCGTATTTTTCGGCCAATGCCGCCGCTCAAGTTCGTCCCGTTGATGATTACGGTGCGATGGGGCTCGGGCAACTGTTAAAACGTCTTAACACGACAGCGAGTGTGATGATGATCGGCGCTCACCCTGACGACGAAGACTCGGCGTTGCTGGCATATCTCGCTCGCGGCGAAAATGCCCGAACGGCATATTTATCCCTGACACGCGGCGATGGAGGACAAAACATCATCGGCCACGAACTATTCGAATCGCTTGGCGTCATCCGAACGGAAGAACTGCTTCAAGCCCGAAGGCTCGACGGAGCGAAACAATATTTCACCCGTGCGTTCGACTATGGTTTTTCGAAAACATTGGCGGAGGCCAAATCAAAATGGCCCGAAGATGTTATCAAGTGCGATGTTGTGCGGGCGATACGTTTATTCCGACCGCTTGTCGTTATCTCGCGGTTTTCGGGAACACCTGCTGACGGCCATGGACAGCATCAATACGCCGGTTACATAACGCCTCTTGCGGTAAAGGCGGCTGCCGATCCTAAGCAGTGTACAGATACAGGCGAGGCCTGGCAGGTGCTGAAGTATTACATGGAGCAAGGCTTTGGGGCGAGTGACACCGCAGCCCTCAAACTAAACACGGGCGCCTATGACCCGATCCTCGGCCGCAGCTATTTCGAGATCGCAATGGAAGGCCGCAGCCAGCATCGTTCGCAAGGCGATGGCCGAATCGAATTTCACGGCGATCAATTTTCGGGATTGAACCTTATCGACAGTAAAGTGGCGAAAGTTGAAAAAGAGACCAGTCCTTTTGATGGGATTGATACATCATTGACCGGGCTTTCCAAATTGTTTTCAAACAATAGCCCTATGGCTAGTGAGGTCGATTCATCACTTTACGGGGCTCAGAGAGCGGTAGAACAAGCTGTTAAAGAATATGATGTTCAAAATCCAGCGAAACTCGTGCCCATTTTGCTCAATGGTCGGAAGGCTCTAGGGGAACTCCTTGCCAGTCCTGATGCGAGGCCCGCTCCTGCGGCGATTCCAATTATTTACACAGAATACCGAAGGTTCGATAAGGCTATTGGAGTAGCTCTTGGAGTTCAAATAGACGCGCTGGCTCAAACAGAAACCGTAATTCCCGGCGAGGAGATTGCAACGGCAGTCAAAGTTTATTTCCCCAAAACATCAGGTGTGATGGTCAAAGACATCACTCTGAAAACGGCGACAGGTTGGGAGGTTACAAAGACTGAGGCACCTAAAGATAACACTCAGGCCTTCTTTCGTGAGACGGCAAATACGTCCGCCTTTTTCAATCTAAAGGTTCCTGCAAATGCGAAACCGACACAGCCGTATTGGCTCGAAGATAAGCGGAGCGGCGATCTCTTCGCGTGGTCGAAGGACAATAACCAAACATTGCCATTCGCGGGGCAGCTCGTGACGGCTGAGGTCAAGGTTGAGATAAATGGAACCGATGTCACGCTTACGCAGCCTGTCCAGTATCGCTTCGCTGATCCGTCACGGGGTGAGATCCGGCGAGAGGTTAATGTCGTTCCCGTGTTGTCGGTAGCGGTGGATCGTGATCTAGTGATCGTGCCGGCGAGTGATAAGCCGCAGGTCCGACGCGTGGTCGTGAGTGTGACTAACAATACTCCCCGCGAGCAGACGGGAAATGTCTTGCTAAACATTGCCGTTTCGCCGGAATGGAAAGTGGCCTTACCGTCCGGATCGAACTTTTCACTCAAAACTAAAGGTGCAAAGGCGAGCATACCGTTCGACATCACGATTCCTGTAAGGACGGCCGTAGGTTCTATCCCGATCCGTGCGAGCTCCGAGGTTGGTCAGGCCCGATACGCGACGACGATGAGCACCGTCGCGTATCCGCATATCCAGACTCATCGCTATTACACACCCGCAGACGTAGATGTAAAGGTCATGGACTTAAAGACAGTGCCGGTAAAGGCCGGTTACATAATGGGCAGTGGTGACGAGGTGCTGGAGGCGATACGGCAGATGGGCTTTGACGTCACGATGCTTGAGGAAAAGGATCTTACATCGGGTGACTTGTCAAAATATGACACCATTGTTGTCGGCATTCGAGCGTCGGAAACGCGGCCTGATCTTGTTGCCAATAATCAGCGGCTGCTCGACTATACGAAAAACGGCGGGAATGTGATCGTGCAGTACCAGCGCGGCAATTGGATCGGCCTTGCTCCATATCCGGTCAGTATAAATGACACGCAGAAAACCACGGCCGGATCTATTGCTCGTGTGGTGGATCAAAACGCTAAGGTCACGATATTGCAGCCTGACAGTCCGGTATTTAACAGCCCGAACAAGATAACCGACGCTGATTTTGCCGGCTGGGTGCAAGAGCGGAATGCTTATAACCTAGTGACATTTGACGCGGAATATACGCCTTTGCTCGAATCGCACGATGCGGCCGAGCAGGAGAACAAAGGCGGACTGGTTATCGCGAAGGTCGGGAAAGGGAATTGGATCTATTGCAGCTACTCGATGTTCCGCCAGCTCCCGGCGGGAGTTCCGGGAGCTTATCGGCTGTTTGCTAACCTGTTGAGCCTGCCTAAAGGAAAATAGCAGTTTAAGAATTTACCCGCGAAATACGCGAAAAGACGCGAAACTAGGAATTTCCTAAATTTCGCGTCTTTTCGCGTATTTCGCGG
>JAYVOS010000310.1:0-5414 GCA_043757775.1 Chloracidobacterium sp.
GCAGCTTTTGGACGGTGACCTCGGTGCCTTCTTGCGCGGCTTGCTTCACGGCCTTTTCGGCGGCGGCTTTTTGATAGCCGAGATTTACGAGAGCGGAGAGCGCATCATCGAATACAGCGTCCGCAGGCAGCGTCGGTTTTGCAGCATCAAGCGGCGAATCTCCGCCGGTAGAAAGCTCGCCGACCTTGTCGCGAAGCTCGATCACCAGACGCTCGGCGGTCTTTCTTCCGACGCCGGGAATTGACGTCAGCCTTGCCAGATCGTCCGTTCGGATCGCCATTATTATCTCGTCAGCACTCATTCCAGAGAGCATCGTGATCGCGGATTTCGCACCGATTCCCTGAACCGACAGCAGACGCAGGTAAAGCTCGCGGTCGCGATTGCTGTTAAATCCGAATAGCTGGATCGCGTCTTCGCGAACGTGCGTGTAGATCCGCAGTTTTACGTCGGAGCCGATCTCGCCGAGTTCGTAAAACGTCGAGAGCGGTATCGTGACCTCATAACCGACGCCGCCGACATCGACGATGGCCGTATTTGCTTGTTTCTCAAGTAGTTTGCCGGATAGGTAAGCGATCATTGTTTCACACGTGCAACATGGATTGTAAAGGAATTAGACGGCGAGGGCAACGTGCCCGACACCTAAGACAACTAATTATTTTACGAATCTGTTTGATTTGAAAGATTTAACTTTGCGGCGTCAGTGCAAAGGTATAAAATACTTTTGGCAGTTTATATCAGGAGTAATAAATAAGATGTGCAGTAAGGGGTTGTTAAAAAGAATGTTGCCGTTTTTCGCAACATTTGCCGTGGCTATTTTTATAACGAGTTTTTTCGTGGATCTGTCCGCTCCAAGATTTGGCCGAGGTCGCTGGATGCGTCACATGGAATGCGATAGGCGTATGGACATGGAATTGCAGCAGCAGCGGGAAGAGATCAGGCGGCTTCACGAGCAGCTCGACGGACGCCAGATGAAGATCGTAACAATGGATGCTCCGGAGATGGATGAGATTCCAGACGATATTCGCGTGCCGCTTCCGCCGCCGCATCCGGTCGCTCCGCACTTCAGACGGTAAAGTTTTATCAATCTTGGTCCACAGATTAACGCGTGTCGAAAGGATGTGTTAATCTGTGGATTCCTATTTATATGGACGAACAAGAGGCTCGAAAACTGATCTGTGAGGTCGGCAAGTTGCTCTACGAACGCAGCCACGTTGTTGCGTTTGACGGCAATGTTAGCATCCGGCTCGACGAAAACACAGTGCTGACGACGCCGACGATGACTTCCAAAGGGCGTATGACAGAAGACTGTCTCGCGTTGACCGACCTCGATGGCAAGCCTCTTTCGGACAAAAAAGCATCGTCCGAACTCGCGATGCATCTGCTGATCTACAAGATGCGGCCGGACATTCACGCCGTCTGTCACGCGCATTCGCCGCACGCGACGGCATTTTCGGCTGCGGGACTAGCGATTGATGCACCGATATTATCTGAGGTCATTTTAACGCTAGGATGCGTACCGCTGACCGATTACGGAACGCCCTCGACCGACGAATTGACCGAGGCGATGAAGCCTTTTGTGCCGCATCACAACGCATTGTTAATGGCCAATCACGGTGCGGTCGCTTATGGTGAACATCTGTGGCAGGCGTTTGATAGATTAGAAACGCTCGAACACACGGCAAAGATCTCGATCCTTGCAAAAGCCCTAGGCGGTGCTAATGATCTGCCGAAAGACGCGATAGAAAAGCTTATTCATATAAGAGAAAAGGCCGGGTTTTTGGGTGAAAACGCACGCTGTCAGGCTTGCGGATATCTTCACGAAACAAATATCTCGTGCAATCTGGATGTAAATTATCCTTCACAGGGAGCGACAAACGGACAGAAGATCTCATTTACACGGGAAGAATTGATCGAGCTTTTGAGCCAAGCGGCCAAATTGAGTTAAACTAACCTTCACTTTAGTAATTCGTATAAACGAACCAGGAGCAAAACTAAATGCAAGAAGCTTTAGGAATGGTAGAAACCAAAGGACTCGTGGCTACGATCGAAGCCGCGGACGCGATGGTCAAAGCGGCAAACGTCCAGCTGATCGGCTACGAAAAGATCGGTGCCGGATTTGTAACAGCGATCGTTCGCGGTGACGTTGCCGCTGTTAAGGCCGCGACCGACGCCGGAGCGGCTGCCGCACGACGCGTAGGCGAACTCGTCAGCGTACACGTCATCCCGCGTCCACATTCGAGCGTTGATGAGACGCTGCCAGTAGTTAAGAAAGGATAGTTGTCGGTTGTCAGTTATCGGTCACTCCGATTTCTGACTACTGACTACCAACAATGATAATCGCACGCATAATGGGCACAGTCGTGTCCACGCAAAAAGACGAACGCCTTCACGGGAAAAAGCTGCTCATCGTCAAGCCGATCAATCTAGACGGCACTGACCAGAGCGGCTATGTTGTTTCCGTGGACACGGTCGGTGCCGGATTTCACGAAAAAGTGATCGTCGTCAGCGGTTCGTCCGCACGCCTCGCTGAGGGGAACAAAGATTGTCCGGTCGATTCGGCGATCATCGGCGTTATCGACGAGATCGATTTTTCAGTCTAGGAGTGTTGGAAAAGATGCTTTCTTTCTATACTTTCTAAACTTCCGGGACTTCCCAGACTTTTATGCAGATAGCCCGTGTCATTGGAACTGTTGTCGCTACCGTGAAAAATGCGGCTCTCGACGGGCGCAAGTTCCTGATCGTGCAGACTCTGGATGCGGATCTCAAACCAAAAGGTACGCCAACCATCGCTCTCGATGCTGTCGGGGCAGGCGAAGGCGAGCTAGTTTTTTGGTGCCGGGGCAAAGAGGCTTCGTTTCCATTCAAACGCGACGAAACGCCGACCGACTGCACCATAGTCGGGATCATCGATTCGGACGCACACGTATATCAGAAGTCAAGGGAGTCTTGAAAGTCCCGGAAGTCGAGAAAGTAAATCACTTCCTGACATTCCAGACTTCCTAGACTTTCTAAACTTTATGCTTTTAGCCAGGGTAATCGGTAATGTCGTTGCGACGCAGAAAAATCAGCGTTACGAGGGAACTCGTGCGATGCTCTGCCGACAGATCACTCCCGAAGGCGGAGATATGGATTACACCTGTATCGCTCTTGATTCGGTCAACTCCGGCGAGGGGGACACGGTTCTCATCGTCCAGGAAGGCTGGGGAGCCTCAACCGCCTCGACGACCAAACCCGGTGCGGCGATCGACTCGGCAATCGTCGGGGTTGTTGATTATGTCGATCTATTGGAAAAGGAATAGATTAGCTGCACGCAAGATCATACTAGAAAATGAGTGACTCAAATGAGGCCATTATGGCGAGCCTTAATAAGATAAATGCCCGGTTAGATGCTCTCGAAGCATCCCACCAAAAGCCGATCTCGAGCTTAAAGCTCAATCATGCCAGTTTGGACAAGTTTAGTATTGCGGAGGCTATAGCTGACTCGATCTTTGGCAGCGAGTTTAAAGAAAAGGCTTGCACGTTCGAGCCGAGCAAGCCTTGCGATCACTGTTCGATGTGTAATTCCCGAGGGTTCTAATTACTTATTAGCCGGGGCCGGGGCTACTGGCTGAATCGGACGCCGCATCGAATTTGCATCGCCGACGGACGGAGCCGTCTTGGCCTTTTCATCAGCTTGGAAGAATGGCTGTTCCTTAAATCCAAGTAACCCTGCGGTCAATACTGCTGGGAATGAATTCCGAGTTGTGTTGTAGGTCGTAACTGCTTCGTTAAAATCAAGACGGGCGGTGTTGATGCGGTTCTCAGTTCCCGAAAGCTCATCCTGAACTTTCATAAAAGCTTCGTTGGAGCGAAGAACCGGATAGTTTTCCTGTAAACTCAACAAACGCCCGATCGTGCCGCCAAAACTGTTGTTAGCTTCAATTACAGCTTGTTTCTGCTCAGGTGATTTGTCGCCATCGGCGGTTGCCGGAGCCGCTTGCTGTGCATTTAACAAACGCGAACGTGCATCGGCAATCTGGCCGAACACCTCCTGCTCTTGAACACCAGCCATCTTAGCCGTCTCGACAAGGTTAGGTATCAGGTCGGCTCGACGCTGCATTGAGCTCTCGACGTTTGCCCATTTGCCTTTGATCTGTTGCTGTTTCGCAGTTAGATCGTTGTAGCTACAGCCTGAAAGGCCAAAAGCGGCGATCATTATTATGCTTAATAAAATTGCTCTTTTCATTGTCATATCTCCTTATTTTCCAGCGGCATCGACCGCGTCGATGACCTTTTCGATCTGCTCCATGTATTCGCCAAACAGATTGTTTGCGCTAACTTCGTCCAGATTTCCCGTGTGCTTATTTTCACGGATATCAAAGATTTTTTCAAACGGCGTCCCGTCAATACCCAGATGCTTGACTGTTTCGGCAACGATCTCAGGCTTGGTCGCGGGCGGCGTCATGCCGTTCATTATGAGCACGGCACGGAATAACGCGGCAAAACTCGACAGACTGTCCGCCATCAATTTCTTTAGGCCGTCGACCGAAATGGACGCCGGAATGTATTGGCGGCGAAGCTGTATAAGTTTGCTTCGCAACTCATATTCGGCTTGCAGACGTAAGAATTTGTCAGATATATTCAGATCGACAAGCACGTCCGGGCCGTACAGAACCTTTCGGGCGATGCTCATCTGGTGAAATTCTATAGGGAAAACGTCCGCTGCATTTTGCAATTCGGAAACCGTGAAATACACCGGCACCGGATTGCCGAGACGAACCCATTCGCGAATGCAAGCTTGGGCATTTCGTAGATCTGCGGTGCCGATCTTGTGCAGGGCCACAAGAATGTTGTAATCCGATTGCTGAGCAATAAAATCTCCGGCAGCTGCGGAGCCGTACAGAATTACGGAAGCTAGATTTGTGCGGTGCGTCGCTTTTAGATCGTCGATAAATCCTGTAAATATATGTTTCATAAGAGTTTACCAGTCGCCTCCAGAACCACCACCGCCGAAATCTCCGCCACCTGAAAACCCTCCCCAATCGGATGAAGAAGAGCTGCCGGAGTCGCTAGATGAACCACCGGAAAGAGCTGATCCAATAAGCCCGCCGATTATGCCGGACGCGATGTTGCCAGCGACATTTCCGCCGCCTCCGCTACTGCCAAATCCGCCACCGCCCCAGCGGTCACGATCTCCTTTTGTCGGGCCGCCTTTACCGCGTGTAAAGATGACTAGCAGAATAATAAATATGATAAGGCCGCAGCAAAATAGACCGAATATTCCACCACCAGAACTGCCTTGATTTCCGGTGACGGGTTTTGCGGGGGTAGTGGCGCCGCCGACATTGCCTTTGTTTTGGATGGTGGCGATGTAGGCATCGATAGTGTCTGAGATGCCTTTTGCGTAGTTGCCTTTTTTGAATTCCGGTACTAGA
>JAYVOS010000311.1:0-5407 GCA_043757775.1 Chloracidobacterium sp.
CAAACGACAGGCCATCGTCCATCGTGACAAGCCCTTTTTCGATCATAACGCGTATCACAGAATCAAAATCCTGCATACCGTCGATCTCACCGTCACGAATAGCATCGAGAAGTGACTTGCCTTCGGTCTCGCCTTTTTCGATATATTCGCGGGTTCTGGGGTTCGATTTAAGGATCTCAACAGCCGCAATACGTCCTCTACCGTCAGCTGTTGGGATAAGTCGTTGTGAAACGATATAGCGAAATGTCTGTGCGAGTCGTGTGCGGATAACCCGCTCTTCATTTTTCGGATAGAGGCCGACGATACGGTCAATGGTTTTTGAGGCGTCAATTGTGTGCAATGTTGAGAGGACAAGGTGACCCGTTTCTGCGGCTTCGAGTGCGATCTCGGCAGTTTCGAGATCACGCATTTCGCCGACGAGGATAACTTTCGGAGCCTGACGCAGGGCAGCACGCAAGGCGGAGGCAAAATCTTTTGTATCGGCGCCGACCTCACGCTGATTGATCGTTGATTTTTTGTGGTTGTGCAGAAACTCTATCGGATCTTCGATCGTTACGATGTGATATGCCTTGATCTCGTTTATGCGGTCGATGATCGCCGCAAGAGTCGAGCTTTTTCCGGATCCGGTCGGGCCGGTCAAAAGGACGATGCCATTGCGTATCTCAGCGATATCGGCAAGCTGCGGCGGCAGTCTAAGCGAATCAAAACTAGGGATCTCGTGCGGGATAACGCGCATTACGATGGAATAAGAGTTACGCTGTTGAAAAATATTAACTCGAAAACGGCATTTGCCAGGCAGTGCATAGCTGAGATCGGCTGTGCGGTATTTGACGAGCTGTGCGGCGGCATCCGGATTATCGCGCACTAGCGACATGGCGATCATCTCGGTTTGAAATGCCGATAGTTTGCCCAAGCCGATGGGTGACGCCGGATAGAGCACACCGTTAATTTCGACCTGCGGTTTTTGTCCGCACGAGAAATTAAGGTCACTTACATTTTCGGAAACGAGCAGCATCTGCTCAATTATGGGTGCTATGTCAAGCAAACTCATGTTGGGTGTCTACTCCTGAAGGTCGGTCGAAAGGCAGGGAATATCTTTATATCAGGGAAAGCGGCGATATCTAGTATGATCGCCATTAATATTATTGCGTAAATAAGAGGCGAAGTGCAAGTTAAATTTTAACTAATAACAACGACATTTAACATTTTGGCCAACTATGGTCAGAAACAGTCGCATTCGATCTTCGATTTTTGAGTCACCAGTTATCATTGACCCAATTACAGCGGCCGAATCGGCACCGGAATTCAACACAGTAGCCACATTGTCAGTATTGATGCCGCCGATAGCCACCAAAGGGAAATCGCCGATTGCATTTCGGATCAGTTTTAATACTTGAATGCCGACGGTTGCATCAGGATCGACTTTTGTGTTGGTTTCAAATACTGGGCCGCATGCAACATAATCTATTGGCAGTTTTATGGCGTCGAGAGCTTGTCCGAGCGTGTGTGTCGAGTAGCCGATGATAGCTCTTTCGCCGAGAATTGCCCTCGCACTTTCGGGCGATAGATCCGCTTGTCCTAAATGCACACCGTCCGCTTTTAACGCCAGGGCGACATCGACCCGGTCATTGATAATGATCTTGACTTTATAATGTCGAGCGACTTCAACTGCCAATTTTGCTGATTCATAAAATTCATTGGGCGATGAGCGTTTTTCCCGCAGCTGGATGATCTCAGCACCGCCGGCGATCAATTGCTTGACCTGCTCAGCTTGAGATATGCCGGAGATCATCGTGTCGCTGATCGGATATATTTTTGGAATTTCAAATTTCAAAATTAAAAGTCTGCAAGGGAAATAAACAACAGATTTTGAGCTAATACAGCGATTTCATCATCAGAAAGCAGTCTTCGCCATTGTTATAGTATTTTGTAATGCGTTGGACGATGGTGTAATTGGATTTGCGATAAAGATTTTGTGCGGACGTGTTACCTACGCGTACCTCCAGCATTATTGTGCCGACCTCACGTTTGCGTAAGGCTTCTTCGATATGCTCCAGCAGACGCTCGGCGATACGGCGTTGGCGATGCTCAGGTGCTACACCGATTGTCGTCAGATGAGCTGCGTTATTTTCATTGACAATAACAAACGCAAACCCTACGATTTCATCCCGCGGCGTGACCATTCGGTAACTCAATGTGCGTGGTTCATTAAGCAGATAGTCGAAAGTATATTTAGTGTAGTTATCTCCGTTTCGAAAGCAGCGGATATTGAGCTTTAAGACCTCCACCAGATTATCCAATGTTAGAGGGCGGATCGCATATGTCGTTTGCTGCGCAGGAACAATTACCTCCGGCTCGGTATAAGCTATAGGGTTAAAAAAATTCCTAATTGATTCGAGAACGGCCATTTCTGCTCAGACTAACAGCATACAGTCGCCATAGCTGTAAAAACGGTATTGTTCAGCGACGGCGTGACTGTAAGCATCCATTATAAGTTCGTGCCCGCCAAAGACGGAAACCAGGACGAGCAGAGAGCTTTTCGGTAGATGAAAATTAGTCAGCAAAGCATCTACTGCCTGAAATCTGTAACCTGGAATAATAGTTAACCCGGCAGAATATCGACCCGCTGTAATGTTACCAAACTCAGCAATGTTTGATTCGAGCGCACGCGTGGTCGTTGTTCCGATAGCAATGATCCGGCTGCCGGCATTTTTTTCTTTATTTAACAGCTCGGCGGTTGCTGCATCGATCTCGTAGTGTTCGGGCAAAACACTGTGCAAGGAAAGATCCTCGACGCGAACCGGCTCGAACGTTCCGTAACCGACGTGTAGCGTTATCTCAGCAATGTTGGTGCCTATTTTTCTGATCTTTTCTAGCGTCTGCGGCGTGAAATGCAGCCCGGCGGTCGGTGCGGCAATGGCCCCGCGTTTGCTGGCATAGACGGTCTGATAGCGCTCGCGGTCAGTATCAATGCTTCCACTCTTTCGCTTAATATATGGTGGCAGGGGTGTTTGTCCAAGTTCGTCGATTATAGTGTTGAGGTCGCCTGTGGAAGTAAATTTGACAATGACTTTTCCATCGTCATTTTTCGCTGTCACGGTTGCCGACAATTGCTCCGAAAATATGATCTTTCGGCCGATCTTTAGACATTTTCCGGGACGGGCGAGAACTTCCCACAGACATTCATCTATCTCCTTAACGAGAAACGTCTCGACGTTAGCTCCGGTATCGGATTTTCCATAAAGCCTCGCGGGGAATACCTTTGTGTTGTTTAAGACGAGAACGTCATCTTTGCGGAGAAAATCGGGAAGATCTAGAAATTGTTTGTCGGCGACTAATCCAACAGAACGGTCAACTACGAGCATTCGGGAAAGCTCGCGTTTATCGGCTGGTTCCTGAGCTATCAGTTGCTCAGGCAAGGTATAATAGAAATCGGAAATTACCATATTTACAAAGGTTTTTCGCTTGACCAACTAGTTGTTAGCAACGGCTGATAGGAATATAATCATCGTATCAACGGCTTTTTAGATTGTGGCCGATACAATCTTATTTTGTATGAAAATTTTAGATTTGGCACGTTGCAAATTTATCTTTAATAAGCCTTGGGTTAGGTTAACGAGGGAGATATTATGAAGAAAACAAAGTTATTTAGTGTAATTTTAACGGGACTGTTACTAGTAGCTTTTGCGGCAATCACACCATTGGAAATTAACGCACAAAACGGACGTTATGCCAATGTTTACAGTAAAAGCCAAGTTAAAAATTTTATCGACAACCTGGAAAAAAGCAGTAACATTTTCAAGAAAGATTTTGGTAAATTTATCGACCGGAGCAATCTGAACGGGACCAACACCGAAGACAGGTTTCGCGGATATGTTGACGATTACGAAAATGCACTTGACCGTCTAAAAGACCGTTACCAGGACTCAAATAGCTGGTGGGACAGCCGTTTTGATGTTCAGGAAATGATCAACAAGGCCGAACCTGTCAACAATATGTTGAACGGCCTCTCGTTTGCCTACCAACTCGAATCGCAGTGGCGTAATATGCGAAACGATATCAATAAAGTTGCTGACACATACGACCTCGCCGGTTTGAACGGCGGTGGCTGGAATGGAGGTAACGGCGGTTGGAATGGGGCTAACGGTGGCTGGAATAACAACGGTCCTATCAGCAATCCCCCAAACTGGGCACAGGGCACATTTTATTCGAACAATAATGGTGGTTTTAGGTTGACCATTACGGGAAACGGGCAGGTAACTCAATATGGTGCTGACGGACAGTCTTCATATGGACGCTGGTATCAGAATTCGATCTGGGTCAATGGCCAGCGATATCCTGTGTCCAAAACAAATTTCGGGCTCCGTTCTTATGATCAACAGACCGGCCAATATAACGAGTATTCGAAAAATAACAATGGTGGCAATGGTGGCGGTTGGAACGGTAGCGGCCAGATGAGCAACCCGCCAAGCTGGGCGCAGGGTACGTTTTACTCGACAAATAACGGCGGTTACAGATTGACCATTACCGGTAACGGACAGGTGACACAATATGGAACGGACGGTCAATCCTCATACGGACGCTGGTATAAAAACTCGATCTACGTGGATGGCTATGAATATCCTGTAACCAAAACGATCAACGGTATTCGATCATTCGATCGGCGAACGGGACAATATAACGAATATTCAAAAAATAACGGCGGTGGAAACGGTAACAATAACGGCCCGACAAGCAATCCGCCAAGCTGGGCGCAGGGCACATTTTATTCGACTAATAATGGCGGTTACAGGTTGACCATTGCCGGCAATGGACAAGTAACCCAGTATGGTGCTGACGGACAGTCGTCTTTTGGACGCTGGTATCAAGATTCGATCTACGTTGATGGCCAAGAATATCCTGTAACTAGAACAAATTACGGAATTCGATCATACGATCAAAGGTCGGGGCAGTATAACGATTATTCTAAAAATAATAACGGCGGAAACGGCGGTGGAGGAAACGGCGGCGGTCAGATGAGCAATCCGCCAAATTGGGCTCAAGGCACGTTTTATTCTACCAACAATAACGGGTACAGATTGACCATTTCTGGCAACGGACAGGTTACGCAGACCGGACCGGACGGTCAGACTGCATACGGTCGTTGGAATAATAATTCGATAATCATTGATAATATTGAATATCCGATAACGCGTCTCAGTAATGGTTTGAGCGGCCTCAACCCTGCGGATGGTTCGGTAACGACCTACCGCAAACAATAGCCTGAACTTCTTCGCAATTAGTTGCGGAGCTACAATTAGCAAAAATAAAACGGCACGCCTTTTTGGGACGTGCCGTTTTTATTTCCGGATCTTAGTGGCGATCCCAATAATCCGTTTATTGTTTAGCAACCTCGTTAAAATTATTT
>JAYVOS010000312.1:0-20630 GCA_043757775.1 Chloracidobacterium sp.
ATAGAGAGTGACAGGGTCGATCTTTCCATGTGAATTCGGCGGAGAACAAACAACTATCTCACGGCAGCCCGATAATTTAGCCGGAATTACGAGCATCAGCACAGTCGAAAACAACGGAGCACTACCCGCCGGAACATAAAGCCCGACTTTTTCGATGGGTACGACCTTTTTCCAACAGAACACGCCCGGCATTGTCTCAATGACCTTACGTTCCGTAGCATCAACGTGATGAAATTTCTCGATATTTGCCTTCGCAATCGCTATCGCGCTCTTTAATTCATCAGAGACGAGAGCATCGGCCTCGACGTATTCGTCCTCGCCTACTAAAAATTCGTCCAGCTCGACCTTGTCAAAATGTCGGGCACAATGGCGGAGAGCCGTGTCGCCGTTTTCGCGAACATCAGTAAGGATATTGGTCACCGTGCGTTCGAGGAATTTAGAGTCGATCGTGGGACGTTTGAGCAATTCGCTCCATGTTTCTCTCGTCGGGTATCTGACTATTTTCATATTTTTCTACCTGATCATCTGATCGATCGACAGCACTAAAATGCCTTCGGCTCCGGCGCGTTTGAGGCTGTCGACCACTTCCCAAAAATCGCTTTCGCTTATCACAGAATGGATTGATACCCAGCCAGGCTCGGCGAGCGGTATCGTCGTTGGGCTCTTCATTCCCGGCAATAATCTTGTTATATCCGCGATCTTTTCCGCCGGAGCATTGAGCAAAATATATTTATTCGCCTGTGCCGCCAGTACACTACGGATGCGGAAAAGCAGCATATCCAATATCTCGCGAGCCTCACCATCTAGCCCTTGCTTGGCGATCAAAACCGCCTCAGAGCGCAAGACCGTTTCCACCTCAGTCAAGCCATTGGAAAAAAGCGTGCTTCCCGAACTGACAAGATCACAGACGGCGTCCGCGAGTCCGATCGACGGAGCTATTTCGACCGAGCCGCTGATCACGTGTATATCTGTGTCAACGCCTCTATCGGCAAAATATCTCGCGAGAATATTCGGATAGCTTGTCGCGATCCGCTTTCCCGACAGATCGGCAAGCTCGCGATAGTTGAAATTTTTTGGAACTGCCAGCGACAAACGGCATCGGCCAAATCCAAGCTTCTCGACGGTTTCGACCGATTTGTGACTCTCTGCCAAGACGTTTTCACCGACAATGCCTATATCGGCTACACCGTCCGCGACATACTCAGGTATGTCATCGTCGCGTAAAAAATAGATCTCGACAGGAAAATCTTCGGATTCGGCACGCAGTTTACCCATGCCGTTTGAAAAACCTATGCCGCATTTTTTCAGGAGTGCGGTTGAGCCGTCTGCGAGCCGTCCTGATCTTTGTAAAGCAATTTTTAATTTCATAACGTAAAAATGACAAAACAACACCCCCGATACTTATTAAAAGTTTCGCGGCGTTTGGATTAAAACTAATTTATGAGTTCGGCTAAAGAACGAATATCAGTTCACGCGGCGATGTTTCGCGTGATGATGGTGAAGGTGATGGACGTGTGTAACCTTTCCGTACATTATGCTTTTCATGAAAACATAATTCGTGCTGCATAGCAAGTCATGGATACAAATCTACTGTGATAACATTTCCATAACGACATGGAAGATCACTCGGAAGAAGAAGTTTTGCAGGATTTTGGCAAACGCATCCAGCGTTGCTACGGCTGCTTTATCGCCTATCACCTCAAGGATATGTATCTCGGCGAAGATGTCACCTTTTTTTGCGACTACTGCAAAGACGAGACGATGTTCCATTTTGACCAGTTTTCGAAACTCCTCGACTTCAGCAAGCTTAATGAGGTAACGGGCGAGCATCATTAAGGCGGAAATACGATCGGTAGGGACTCTGCTTCTTTCTTCAATTCAATATTCTTGGAAAACGAGCGATCACACCCTCGCTACCGCTCGGGTTTCAGCCTCTTATCCTTTAGACTCGAACTGTGGCCGAAAATAATAATCAAGACAAGCCATCCCTGACTGGCCTTGCCCGAAGACTCGGGCAGTTGCCGACGGATAAAAAGCGTGCCGCCTTGGAGATGAGCGCTGCTCTTGCAGGCGTTTCTTTGCGGGTAAGCCGTGAGTTTGTCGAAGCTGTTCCAAAAGCGGCAAAAATCCTGTCAGCCGACGACCTGCGAAACTGGGGAGAATTTGGCCGACGTCTCGCAATGGGCAGCTCTGATACGGGTGTCAAATTCTTTTCCGAGGGTGTCGATAGTTTGAAAAAGATCGCTAAAGACGCTCGATCTGCTATCTTTCAAGTCTGTACGCGCCAGCTCGTTCTGTCTAGCTCCATCGCTCTCGAAACCTATTATCTGATCCCGGACATCGCTGCTGCGGTAACCAATAAGAAATTGCTGACGGACATTCTAAACTTAGCTGTCGAGATAGCTCAACGCTCAGCAAAACACAGCGCCGATTTTCTCGAACATACTCCTGCAGTCGCAAATGCTCTAGCCAGATTTGAGAATGATGCGCCTACCGTTGCCGAGGCAGTCCTCGATCTCGCGTCAAATTTTGCTAATCGAACTGGCGGCCTGACTGCCGATCTCTGGCAAAATCTACCGGAATCCCTACATGAGATGTCAGCCGAAAATGCAGTTATCTTAATGAACCGCTCAAATGAGTTTCTCGAATTTGGCGGCAGTGTCACCTTGCATTTTGTCGCATCAGGCAGCAAGGTTTTGAGTCTCGATAAAGGCGCGTTTGGTGATTGGTGCTCGGTCTCGCGTGAGATAGCACGCCACGGTAACGCAGTCCTTATTTCGTTCTTACGTGCGACGCCTAAGTTTTTCGGTTCGCTTACAGGCAAGAAAAAACGCATCGAAACCGCAACGATCCGCCGCGTTCTACAGCTTACTGAAAAAATCGCGACCACCGATGCCGAGAGTGCTCTTGCAGCCTTTAAATCGAGTGCCGCAGCGTTAAAAAAAGTTTCGATCGAGCAGTTCGAAGAATGGGTCGAAAACGGCATCAGCGAACGAAAAAATGATTCGACAAAGGCTCGCCGCAGCTATTTTGCCCTCGAAACGCGAGCATCGAACGAGCGTTTGCAAGAGACTCGACTCGGTTTGCCGTTAGAAAAAATTCAATCCGTTTTGCGGATGTATGTCGAGGCTCTGACCGGCAAAGAGATCGAGGTCGCCCCGCTTTCAATGATCCCGCAAGAATCGCGTATCGGCGACGGCAAGACGATATATCTGCCCACAACCGTCGCCGAATTTAACGACGACGAGATGGATTTTCGCCTATACAAGGTCCTCGCCGCCCACGGTGCCGGACAGATCGAATTCGGCACATTCGAAACCGATACGACCGCTCTCAAAGCGGCGTTCACTGACCTTTCCGAATGGTATTCTGCTACTGCAGACGAACGCGATTCATTTTCTCTCGACGGATATATGGATGACCGGGTTGCCGAAATTCGAAAATCGAAATCCCAAATTCCAAATCTGCCAAAAAATTCCGACTACCGCGAGGTTCTCAAAGTATTTCCTGAACCGCGTCTAGCACGCCGAATTTTTGGCACAATGGAAAATGCCCGTATTGACAGTTTGCTGCGGCAAACGTATCGCGGCCTGCGAAAGGACCTCGATCTGATGCAGACGTTTTTGCAGTCAAATCGGCCTTACATCTTCGACCTGCCGATCCATATGGTACCGTTCGAACTACTCTTTCAGATCACGCTCTGCGGCGGTGCGACGGATGACGCAAAGATGTTCTACGGACAGATCGTGTCTGAGATCGAGACTGTCATCGAGTCGATTCTACAAACCGGCGGCACAACAGTTGCTGACTCTCTGATGGCAACGAGCCGTGTTTACACACTGTTTCAAAACATCACGCCCGAGCAAAATCAGGAAACGGAATCGGACGACACCGAAGAAAAGAGTGAATTCGCCTATGACGACAAAGAAGCCGCCGAGTCCGTTACCGAGGATCAAGTGAAACGCGAGCGTGAGAAAAACGCCCAGGACATCCGTGACCTTTTCAACGCCTGGAACAGCCTCGACGACGAAGGCGAGCCCGACGATCTGCAGGGTGCCGAGGCATGGTCGCAGAGCGAGGTGCCGGAACAGGCTCTCGAAGCCGACGATCTAGCATTTGCCTACGACGAATGGGATCGCGAGCTAAACGATTATCGCGTCGGCTGGAGCCGCGTGATCGAGAAAAAGGTTAAGCTGGGCGACCGGACATTTGTCGAACTCACCCGCTCGCGTTATCGAGGAGTGATCTCGTCAATACGTCATCAATTTCAATTGATGAAACCCGAAAATCTGACTCGCGTTAACCGGGAGATCGACGGCGAAGATTACGACCTAAATGCACTGGTCGATTTTGTCGTAGACCGCCGTGCCCACAGCGAGCCGCACGAGAATATCTACACAAAACGCCTGCGAAAACAGCGTGATGTTGCTGTTTCGATATTACTCGACCAGTCATCTTCGACCGCGAGGACGATCACTCGGAATCCGCTACAACCGTACACGCATCCGGGACGCCGCATAATCGAGATCGAAAAAGAAGGCCTTGTCCTGATGAGCGAAGCCCTCGAAGCAGTAGGCGATGTTTATTCGATATACGGATTTACCAGCGAGGGCCGCCGCAACGTGAAATTTTACGTCGTCAAGGATTTTGCCGAAAAATACTCTGACGAGACCGAACGCCGCATCGGCGGTATCACGTTTCAAAACAATACGCGTCTCGGTGCCGCGATCCGCCACGCGTCGCATAAATTGCTTCGACAAGAGGCACGCACAAAACTGCTAATTATCCTGACCGACGGCCGTCCCTACGATCACGATTACGGCGACGCACGTTACGCCCGCGAAGACGTTCGCGAGGCTCTGACCGAAACCAAGATGTCCGGCGTCACGCCATTCTGCATCACCGTCGATCGCGAATCCGAAGCCGAGCTAAAGGATCTCTACGGCGATGTCGGCTACACGATCATCGACGATGTGCTGAGTTTGCCCGAGCGAATGCCAAATATTTACCGGAGATTGACCAGTTAAAAATATGGTGAATTCCAAAACAGTTTTCCTTTTCGATGTCGATAACACGCTGTTAGACAATGACCGTGTAACGCAGGATCTGCACCGATTTTTGGACAAAGAGGTCGGTGCCGAAAGGAGTAAGATCTATTGGGAAATATTCGAAACGCTGCGTACCGAGCTCGGTTACGCTGATTATCTTGGGGCTTTGCAGCGATACCGGATCGAGCATCCATATGATTCGCACCTGCTTGCGATGTCCACATATTTGATCAACTATCCGTTTGCGAACCGTTTGTTTCCAAATTCACTCGACGTTATCGAAAAATGCAACCAAGTCGGAAAGGTAGTAATCCTTACGGATGGCGATGTCGTATTTCAACCGCGAAAGATCGAGCGCTCGGGGCTGTATGAGGCCGTCGGAGGAGATATCCTTATCTATGTCCACAAGGAAGAGGAACTCGCCGATGTCGAGCGCCGATATCCGGCGAAGCACTACGTACTTGTTGACGACAAGATCCGGATCTTGTCCGCTATCAAAAACATCTGGGGAGACCGAGTAACTACCGTTTTTCCGCGTCAGGGTCACTACGCCCTCGATGTCGAATCCGTCGCAAAATATCCGTCTGCCGACATCACCGTCGAACGCATCGGCGATATTCTCAACATTGATTCCTTCTGATCTTTGCGAAACTCTGTGTCTGTGCTTTGCGGCTATCTGCGTTCCACAGTTTTAGCTCGGACACAACATCCTTAAATTATTGGCGACATCGGCATCATTCTGCTACCTTTAAGATTTCTCTATGAACATCGTCTCGTTCGAAAATGTGTCGAAAAATTATGGATTTAAGCCGCTGTTTGACAGTGTGACGCTCGGCATCGAGGACCGTGATAAGATCGGCATAATCGGTGCTAATGGTAGCGGTAAAACTACGCTGCTGCGTGTCATCGCTGGCCTCGAAACGCCCGATACAGGGCGCGTGATCCGTGCGAAGGGCAAATCGCTAGCATATTTGTCGCAAAATCCGCCCTGCGACGAAAACCTGACCGTGCTTGAGACTATCTTTGCCTCGAGCAGCGGCGTGATGCAGACTATTCTCGATTACGAAAATGTTTGTCACGATCTCGCGTTAGGGAAAAATGACGCCGCGACTTTGACTCGAATGTCCGATCTCCAGCACGAGCTAGAAATGAATGGAGGCTGGGAGATCGAGACCAATGCTCGTGCCGTGCTGACGCGGCTCGACATCATGGATACGTCCGCAAAGATGGGCACGCTCTCGGGCGGCCAGCGAAAACGTGTCGCTCTGGCTCACGAACTCATTTTCAAACCCGACATCCTTATCCTCGACGAGCCGACCAATCATCTCGACGCCGACACCATCGAGTGGCTCGAAGACTATCTCCACCGCTACACCGGCGTGCTGCTGCTCGTCACGCACGACCGCTATTTCCTCGACCGCGTTTCGGACCGAATTTTCGAGGTCGATCGCGGCACCGTCCAAAATTTCAGCGGAAACTACGCCTACTATCTTGAGAAAAAAGCCGAGCAGGATGAGCTTCGCGAGGTCGAGGGACATAAGCGCGAGCAGTTGATAAAAAAGGAACTCGCGTGGTTGCGTCGCGGGGCTAAGGCACGCACACGCAAATCCAAACACCGCATCGAGGCCGCTCACTCGCTGATGGCGGTTCCAAAAGAACAGGCCAAAGGCGAGGTCGATATCGCAATCGGCTCAAAACGGCTTGGGTCAAAGGTCATCGAGTTCAACAATTTGTCTAAATCCTACGGCGACACGGCGCTGATAAAAAATTTGACCTATCTGCTAAAACGCGACGATCGCATCGGCATAATAGGTGCCAATGGCAGCGGCAAAACGACATTGCTCGATATGATCATTGGCCGCGTTGCACCCGACAGCGGTGAGATCGACATCGGTCAGACCGTACACATTGGCTATTACGATCAGGAAAGCCGTGCACTTAACGACGAGCAGCGTGTCATCGATTACATACGCGATGTCGCCGAATATGTCACGACAAACGAGGGCGTCCAGATCACGGCGGGCAAGATGCTTGAGCGGTTTCTGTTCGAGCCAGCGGCTCAGTACGCGGTTATCGGAAACCTCTCCGGCGGCGAACGCCGTCGCCTATACTTGCTGAGAATTCTGATGGGCTCGCCAAATGTGCTGCTGCTCGACGAGCCAACAAACGACCTCGACATCCCCACGCTCATCGCCCTCGAAGAATACCTCGATGATTTCGCCGGTGCCCTCATCGTCGTCAGCCACGACCGTTATTTCCTCGACCGCACGATAGACAATGTTTTCCGCTTTGAGCCCGGCGGCAATGTCCGCGAATACGCCGGCGACTATTCCGCTTATCTCGAAGCCCGCGAACGTGAAAAGATCGGAACCGAGAGCGGTAGCGACCGGGTTCTTAAACCCGCGACTAACACGCCAGTGGAAACCGATAAGCCAAAATCAAAAAAGCTCACGTTCAACGAAAAACGTGAGTTCGAATCCATCGAACAGCGTATCGCCGAAACCGAAAAACGCCTGCCTGAGATCGACAAAGAATTGACCCTAGCCGCCAGCGACGCCGGAAGAGTTCACGAACTTTTTACCGAGCAGCAAAAATTGTCTGCACAGCTAGATATGGATTTGAATCGATGGGCGGAATTGGCAGAGAGAATCGAAGAATAGAAAACCACAAAAAAAGACAGCCTCAAAAGCTGTCTTTTTAGATCATAAATGGTGGCTGGAGAGGGACTTGAACACTCGACCTCGGGGTTATGAATCCCGCGCTCTAACCAGCTGAGCTACCCAGCCACGAACATTTGATTATAGTTTGGCGTCTGAAAAAATCAAGCGAATTATGGCGAAAATCGCTACCCTAGTATCATAAAGGCTGCATCAAATGGAATTTCTCAGAATCGAACAGCTCCAAATAATGATACTGGCCGGCGCGATAATTGCCTTGATCGCCCGCCGCTTGAAAATTCCATACACTGTCGGGCTTGTGACAGCAGGCGTACTTGTTTCATTTCTCAGTCTGCCACTCGATGTAAATTTCAGCAAAGATCTGCTGTTCAAAGTGTTGCTTCCACCGCTCATATTTGAGGCCGCCCTTTATATAAAATGGAGTGAGCTGCGGCGGGATATTTCATTGATCGTTGTATATGCAACGATCGGCGTCGTACTTTCGGCCGGCGTAACCGCCGCATTCATGCACTATGTCGCCGTATGGTCCTGGCAGGCGGCGATATTGTTTGGAGTTCTTATAGCAGCGACGGACCCTGTCTCAGTTATCGCCACTTTCAAAGAAGCAAAGGTTGAGGGCAGGCTTCGCCTATTGGTCGAGGCCGAAAGTTTGTTCAATGACAGCACCGCCGCCGTAGCTTTCGCCGTCGCATTGACGTTTGCTGCCGGCGAGACTTTAACTTTCGGATCATCGTTGTCGCTGATGATCTTATCCATCACGGGCGGCATCTTAAGCGGACTGCTCGTTGGCGGATTGGCTTTGCTTGTAATCGGAGGCACTAAGGACCATTTGGTAGAACTATCAATGACGACAGTTGCCGCTTTCGGCACATTTTGGCTGGCAGAACATTTCCATTTATCAGGTATATTGGCGGCTACGACGGCCGGTCTGTTAATTGGAAATTTGACCACGTTCGGCTCATTCTCTGAAAAGGGAGAGGAATCAGTCGGACATTTCTGGGATTTTGCGGCGTTTGTAGTAAATTCGGTAATTTTCATTATTTTAGGCGTAAATCTAGCCTATCAGGATTTTGCAGCTGCGGTTGTTCCTATAATTGTTGCAATCGCAGCCGTGGTGGTGGGCCGAGCAGTGGCAGTGTATCCGTGTTCGGCTCTTTTTGGCTGGACACATCTAAAAGTTGATTCGAAACATCAGCACATAATGTTTTGGGGTGGGCTGCGCGGTGCCCTCGCTTTGGCACTCGCCCTTAGTATTCCCGAATCGCTCTCTTACCGACAGGAGATATTGACGGTTACATTTGGTGTTGTGGCATTTTCGGTTTTCGTTCAGGGTTTAACGATCCCTATGCTACTGCGCCGTTTAGGGCATATCCCGCATAGTAAACTTATCCAACCTATCAACGATCAGGTCCCATAGAGCTAATTTATTGCCATAAAATGTGGCACAACCCATCCCCAAAAATCGTCGTCAAAGATTAAACTGGTAATAGATATGAGAACTAATTCGAATATAAACAAAGCGTTTATTATGGCACTTTTGATATTCGCTGGAGTGTCGCTCACATTTTCACAAGCAAAGAAATCGGCACCGGTTCAATATCGCTCGATTACCGTCTCGACACAACCCGCGTCGAGTGTTTGGATCGATAACATTCTTTACGGTAAGACCGATAAGGCCGGAGCTTTGGTCATAAGATCAGTGTCGTCCGGGGCACATACTTTGCGGGTGCGGGCAGATGGCTTTAAGGAAAGGCTTCAGCAGTTGACAGCGACCCAGAAAGGCGAAATAAAAATTACGCTCGTCAAAACTACTGACGAAGCCGAGCTTGCCTTTCAAGAGGCAGAACGTTTAGCTCTCGTTGACCGCGACAGAGCCGTCGATGCTTACAATAAAGCCGTCAAACTTCGCCCCAATTTTCCTGAGGCATTTGTGGCTCTAGCCCGCGTTCAAGCGGAACTAGGGGACCTCGAGGATGCGGAAAAATCAATCTCATCTGCCCGAAGGCTACGTCCAGTTTATCCTGAGTCATTAGCTGTGCTAGGCCGAACCTATAAAGAAAATGGCGAAGAGGAGAAAGCGATCGCCGCATTCAAAAAAGCGATTGCCGAAGGGAAAGGCGTTCAACCTGAGGCTTATGCGGGGCTCGGACTCCTCTATAAAGAGAAAGCTGAGGGATTTGGCGGCTCGGGTGATTTCGACAACGAGAGCGTTAATTACATCGAATCTGCTAAATATTTAAAGTCCGGCGTAAAACAACTTGGCGGTTCGCCGGATGCTATGGTGATCTACCAACTCCTAGGCCTCGTCTATGAGCGGCAAAAGAAATATGCCGATGCGATCTCTACCTACGAAAATTTTTTGCGTTTATTTCCTGACACTATCGAGGCCGAAGCCGTTCGCTCTTTCATAGTCCAACTCAAAAAAGATCAAGCATCACAAAATTAGGTCAATCTGACCGACAAGTCTCCTTCCACTTACCTCAAACCGGTCACAAAAATTTCCAAAAGAATTATTGACACGATTTGGTTTAACAATGTATTATTAATTGTCAACGATGTTTATCATCGTTTTCTATTAGTCACCACTCGTTTAATTTGACCGAATTGCCCTCTTCTTAAATATCCCCGTTGCCCCGGGTTTTATCAGAGGCAACGGCCCGCACAAACAATGTCAGCAAAACTAGGCGAAATCCTTGTCCGCGAAAATCTGATCACGTCGCAACAATTGCGCGAGACGCTCGAATTCCAACGTGCCAACGGTGGTCGTCTCGGATCTAATCTGGTAAAACTCGGCTACGTCTCAGATGATGTAGTGACGGCTGTTTTGTCGCGACAATACGGCGTGCCATCGATCAACCTCGATCTGTTTCAGATCGAAAAAGAAGTCATTAAACTCATTTCTGAGGATGTCGCACTAAAATATTCTGTATTACCCATCTCTAAGGTCGGTGCCACGCTGACGATGGCTATGGCCGATCCGACCAACGTCTTTGCGATGGATGACATTAAGTTCATGACCGGCCTTAACGTCGAACCTGTCATCGCGTCCGAAACATCGATCCTGATAGCGATCGCCAAATATTATGGCGGGTCTAGCGAGATCGATATTTTTGACGCCGCCTTTGCGGTCGAAGCCGAAGCCATCGGCGTTTCAAACGGCAACAGGAAAAATGGCAAATTGGCGACGGGATTGAATGGTTTTAAGGTCGATACTGCCGAGAAGCTTTCCGCATCTGATCTTGATGTTTCGCTCGACCGATTTGAATTCGGCGGCGGCGAAGCCGAAGATTTTGAGGTCATCGAGGAACAGGACGAGATCGATCTTGCAGCTCTCGCAAGAGCCAGTGAAGACGCTCCTGTCGTCCGACTGGTTAACGTGCTGATGGTTGATTCGCTTCGACGCGGAGCATCTGATATCCACGTCGAGCCTTACGAAAAAGATTTTCGCATCCGGTTCCGCATCGACGGCATTTTGTATGACGTGATGCATCCGCCTCTTAAGATCCGCGATCCTCTTATCTCGCGTCTCAAGATAATGGCAAAGCTCGATATTTCCGAAAAGCGTCTGCCCCAGGATGGCCGCATCAAGATCAAGGTCAAGATCGACAATCGCTCACGAGAACTCGATTTTCGTGTATCGACGCTACCTACACTATTTGGCGAAAAGGTCGTTCTTCGATTGCTTGATAAAGACAAGCTGATGCTCGATATGACCAAACTCGGTTTCGAGCAGGAAAGCTTAGACAAATTCAAACGTGCTATCGCCAATCCCTACGGCATGGTTCTAGTCACAGGCCCGACCGGTTCGGGTAAAACGAACACTCTGTATTCGGCTCTTCAAACGCTGAACACTTCAGAGACAAACATTATGACGGCCGAAGATCCGGTCGAATTCAATCTGCAAGGCATTAACCAAGTGCAGATGAAAGAGCAGATCGGCCTCAACTTTGCTGCCGCACTTCGCTCATTCCTGCGTCAGGATCCAAACATCGTGCTCGTCGGCGAAATTCGTGACTTTGAGACGGCAGAGATCGCAATTAAAGCCGCACTTACGGGTCACTTAGTTTTATCGACGCTGCACACGAATGACGCACCATCGACGGTTTCGCGTCTCGTAAACATGGGTATCGAGCCATTCCTAGTAGCGACATCGGTCAACATTATTCAGGCACAGCGGCTGATCCGCCGCATCTGTAGCGAGTGTAAAGAAGAAGTCCAGCTGACACCTGAGGGCTTGGTTGAGGTCGGCTTTACTAAAGAAGAGGCCGACAGTCTCAAGATCTACAAAGGCCGAGGCTGCACTATTTGTAACAACACCGGATTCAAAGGCCGCGTTGGTCTCTACGAGGTGATGGAGATAACGGACGAGCTTCGCGAATTGATCATTATTGGCGCCAGTGCAATGGAACTTAGGAGAAAAGCGATCGATTTGGGAATGATAACCTTACGCGAATCTGGACTTTGTAAGATACGACAGGGCATCACGACCATCGAGGAAGTTGTTAAGGAAACGGTTATATAGGTTTTGGAGGAATTATGTTAGTCAAGGCAATAGCATTATCGTTGGCACTACTTATCGGCATCGGGGCGATCATACCGCTTGCAACCGATACTACGGAAGCAGGTCCGCGTACGCATCGTAAACACAAGCACAAGCATTACAAGAAATACTCTAAGGGCTGGTGGCGTCAATATCATCGACGACAGAGACAGAAACGAGCTCTCCAAGCTCGTAAACGTGCTCTTCGTCTGCGACAGCTTCGCTTAGCAAAAGCTCGTGCGGCGGAAAAGGCCGCGGGTGAAAATACTCCGGTTTCGAAAGCAAGGGTTTCAAAAGCACAAAAACCCGACTCGTCGGCTCCAGCAGTTTTGCCGTCAGGCGAACAGGCTCCTACAGGATGGCGTCAGGCAGGAGCTTCACCAAATGAGCTCCAATTCCGCGTTGACAATTCATCGGGTGCTCAAGTTGGCTCGGCTGCGATCTCGGTAGTCGGTCCGGCCATTAATGCAACGTCGGAATATAGCAAAAGTAAATCAGTTGGCGGTGTTTCAACAGCCGCTCTACGTCGCGATGTTATCGACAAGATGATCCGCGAAAACGGCTGGGTGGTTAATGACTATCAAAAAGATATCGCCGGACAGCCGGTGTATGTCGTGGTTGCTCAATCGCAAGCAAAGAACGGTGCGGTGCAATCGCGTATGTTCTATTTCACCGAAGTTGATGGCAAGATCTACTCTGTCGCGACCAACTCACCTGTTCAGGAAGCCGAACGTCTCGCCGAGGAATCGGAAAAGGTCATCAACTCGCTAAAATCCCGCGTCCGCCCGTCACTCCGGGCATCAGTTAAGGAATAATTCGACTTCTCCCACTTTCAATTTTACCCACCCCTAATTATGAGCTACGAACAATCAACATCCGTAGAATCGCAGGTAACCCTACCCGACCTGCTCAGAAAAATGACCGACCTTGGCGGATCGGACCTCCACCTTTCCACCAACTCGTCACCGCAGGTTCGCGTCCACGGTCATCTGGCACCTTTGCCGGGATTTGCCGCGATGTCGCCTTCGGACACAAAACGCCTTGCTTATTCGGTGTTGACCGATGCCCAAAAACACCGTTTCGAAGAAAATCTCGAACTCGATTTCTCATTTGGATTAAAAGGAATGTCGCGTTTTCGTGCCAATATCTTTAACCAAAAAGGTGCGGTCGGTGCGGTGTTTCGTGCGATCCCGTATGAGATCAAAACATTCGAAGCACTCGGTCTGCCGTCTGTCATCGCCGATCTCTGCAAAAAGCCCCGTGGACTGATCCTCGTAACCGGTCCGACCGGTTCGGGTAAATCGACGACGCTCGCATCGATGGTCGATAAGATCAACGTTGAGCGTCACGAGCACATCCTGACGATCGAAGACCCGATCGAATTTCTGCACAACCACAAGAATTGCGTCGTCAATCAACGCGAAGTTTCGGCCGACACACACTCGTTTGGAGCTGCTCTAAGAACGGCACTTCGTCAGGACCCCGATGTCGTGTTGGTCGGCGAAATGCGTGATCTCGAAACAATCGAAATGGCTCTGCGTATCGCTGAAACAGGCCATTTAACATTTGCCACACTTCATACAAATTCGGCTTACTCGACCATCAACCGTATTATCGATGTGTTTCCTGCCGGACAGCAATCGCAGATCCGCACTCAGCTTTCGCTCGTTCTCGAAGGCATCATGTGTCAGGCCCTAGTGCCCAAAGCATCGGGCGACGGACGTGTAATGGCACTCGAAGTTTTGGTTCCAAACGCCGCTATTCGCAATCTGATCCGCGAAGACAAAATTCATCAAATTTATTCGATGATGCAAACTGGTCAAGATCGGTTTGGAATGCAAACTTTCAATCAGTCGCTTGCGACGCTTTATCACAAAAAGCAGATCTCGCTCGAAGGTGCGATGCAGCGTTCGTCTAATGCCGACGAGTTAAAAGAATTGATTGACCGCGGTTCGGGTCTGAACGACGCCTACGCCAACCAAAACAGCCGTCCCGCAACTCGCCCGGTAGCAAACGGCAGCCCTTATGCACAAGGCCGAAACATCGGGGAACGTCCACGCTAATCGCGACATATTTGACAGGAGCAATACACAAAAATGCCTACATACGCCTTTAAAGGAAGAAATCGTCTTAACGAACTGATCGCCGGTGAAAAAGAAGCCGCTAGTCAGGATGAGCTGAGGGCTCTGCTTCGACGTGAGCAGATCGTGATGACACAGGCCAAGGAAAAAGGCCGCGAGATCTCGATACCTAAACTCGGCCGCCGCAAAAAGGTCGGAGCCAAGGAGTTGGCCGTGTTCACGCGTCAGTTTTCGGTGATGATCGACGCGGGTCTGCCGCTCGTTCAGTGTATCGACATCCTTGGCGAGCAACAGGCGAATGCCTTTTTCAAAGATGTGCTCCGTCAGGTCCGACAAAATGTCGAAGAAGGCTCGACCCTCTTTGCCGCTCTTGAAAAACATCCGAAAGTTTTCGACGGACTCTATACACACATGGTCGAGGCCGGTGAAACGGGCGGTGTGCTCGATCTGATCCTGCAGCGCCTCGCGACCTTGATCGAAAAGGTCGTCAAACTGAAACGCAGCATCGTTTCGGCATCGATCTACCCGGCGGCGGTTATAGTCGTCGCTATCGGTGCGATTGCGATCATCATGGTGGTCGTAATACCTCAGTTTCAACAGATCTTTTTAGGTCTGCTCGGCCCAGGCGAACTACTACCACTGCCCACGCGCATAGTTATGGGGATAAGCGGATTCGTCGCCGGTTGGGGCGGTCTCGCGACACTCATAACCCTTATCGGAAGCGGCGTCGGCATCAGCTATTACTACAAAACGCCAAAGGGCCGTTGGAACATCGACAAATTGTTGCTAAAAGTTCCTATCTTCGGCAGTATCCTGCAAAAGGTTGCCGTTGCGCGTTTTTCACGCATACTCTCAACTCTGCTGTCGTCGGGTGTGCCTATTTTGCAATCGCTTGATATTACGGCGAAGACCGCTGGAAACGTCATTATCGAAGACGCTATCCTCAAGATCCGTGCCGGTGTCGAACGCGGTGAAAACTTTGTCGATCCGCTCAAAGCCACCAAGGTTTTCCCGCACATGGTCGGCCAGATGATCGGCGTCGGCGAACAGACCGGTGCGATGGACGCCATGTTGGGTAAGATCGCCGATTTTTACGAAGATGAGGTCGATACTGCCATCGCCGATCTGCTCGGCCTGATGGAACCCGTCCTTATCGCATTTCTCGGTGTGACCATCGGCTCGATCGTAATCTCGATGTATCTGCCGCTCTTCTCGCTTATCGGAAAACTCTCCGGCGGCGGCAAGTAATTATTAGAAATATTGATTTTGCCTACTACATGCTCGTTTATAACTGCATAATCGGCGTCCTGCTGATGCTCTCGAGCGAAAAGATCGGTTCCTTTGCTGGATACGTCAACAAGACTTACGGCCAGCGTATCGCTAGATATACACAGGTTTCGATAATGACCTTTGGAGCGTGCGTCACCCTTCTATGCGGATAGCTCTATGTTTTCTTCAGCCTGCTGCCGCCTGCGTAAACGAACAGTTTTTTAGTTAATTTTTCGACTGGAGGATGTCTGAAAATTCGAATTGTGTGCGGAAAGCACATTGAGAAGGTAGCCAGACGTGCAACGTCTGGTTAGGCGAGAAAATGTCTCCGCACTGAAAGTGCGTAAAGAGGGTGTTCTACTGCATCTTCAATGCAGAAACCTTTATTCTCAATTTCCAGAGGTTTCACCTCCGGCTACCTTCTCGCTGCCGCTTCGCGGCCACCAGGTGACTTTTTAGACAGCCTCTTTTTTTGTTTTTCATTTTTCCGCTGAGATGTCCGATAACGGCGAACACGTCCAGACGGGAGAAAATAGACGTCGAGACCGTAGATAAACGCATAGAAAATATGGTTATCGGCAAAAACATAAAATGTTATTTGTAAATTCTTGAGAACACTAGGTTTACGGCTATGCTGAACCCAAATCTAACAAAAACCTCTCTCCAACCCCCTCAAAAAAGCATCTAAAACCATCAAAAAGACTCACTTTTCGCTATAAAAAGCGACTCGAAAATGACGGTTTTTTGCAACGTGCTTCCATCAAGGCCATTTACCCACACCAAACCAAGCAGGCTAATATTTGCTCCAACACGGTCAATTATTAGGCAAGGACATAGAACGCAGATCCAACAGATCGGATGGATAAAAACGGATAAGAATTTTAGGTTCAGATCTGTGGAGATCAGTCTTATCCGTCTCGATCCGCGTTCATTTTTTTTTCTTGACATCTATGAAATTTTGTGCTATCTATAATACAGATTGGAAAACTGAAAACTGAAAACCAACAACTGACAACAATCTTATGAGCATCGAGAGGGATTTTGAAAAATTTAATGGTGGGCCGACTCTTGCGTCGCAAAACCGGATGCATGTGACGCTGGGTTCGCTCGGGATCATCTATCTGAATCAAAACACTTACCGGATATTCGGCAAACCGGCGGCGGTCTCGCTTTACTACAGCCGCGAGAAGGACACGATCGCCATCGAGCCGGCAAATCCGCGTCTCCCGCAGAGCTTTCCCATCAAGCCCTGCCAAAACGCCTACCGCATCCTCGCCGGCCCGTTTCTCGGACATTTTAAAATACGAACAGACAAAACCATCCGTTTCGTCCGCCCCGACATCGACGCCCAAGGCATCCTAATGCTAGACCTCCGCACTACCGTCAACGTCACCCGCCAGCAACGGAAACCGAAGTGAATATTCGGAAAAATTGACGGACGAGATCAGAGACCGCCGATCCGGTCACTAGTTTTCCACTAATGTTCAGAGCTCCTACACGATCGTTTCGAACATAATGATGGGGTTGAGTGGAGGAAGGTCCGCGAGGCAAGAATTCCTGAAAGAATTTCCATCTGGCCCACCAAGATCATCATCGCAAACGCCCGTCGCTGGTGTATTATTATGAAACGATCGTAAAACTTTGAAAGTCGGGAGAATTGAACATGTCGTTTTTGCAACAGTTTCTTTCCAGTTTCACACCTGAACGCTCCGCGTCACAAGATGGCCCAAGAGGGAAAAGTCGTTTCTCTGCTTATTTAAGCGTGCGGTCGATGATCGTCGTGATCGCACTGACTGTAGGATTAACGATCGCGATGTCGTCGGGAGCGCAGGAAAATCTGTTTAGCAATATTCAGATGAGGCCGATCGCTAAAGCCAAATACGAAGCAAAATCGACAAAATATCCTAACTTTGATGTCAGATACATCGGCACTCGTAAGGCAGAAGAAATTGCTGCCAGATCATACCGAAACCTGGGCTTGGCGGAAATGGATCAGTTCGCGAAGACGAATAAGGTATTGGCCGATGCAGCTTTTTCCAAGCTTAAGGCTAAAGATCCTGATGCTGAGGTCACGAGTTCCGCATTAACAGGCTCTGTTGAGATCTTGAGCAGTCTGAAAGGAGTTGGTGTAGCTGATGGAAATGGAAGTGGAGAGGACATAGTGCGTAACTTTCTGACCGCTCAGAAAGGGGTTTATGGCTTAAATAACGCCGACATTGCCGCCCTCAATTTTATCGGTGAAAGTGTTTCTCCGAGCGGACTAAGGATGGTTCGGGTGGAGCAGACGATAAACGGCCGGCCTATTTTTCAGAGTGAAACCAGATTTAACCTTACAAAAGACGGAAACATTGTTCGCTCGCTTGGGTCGATGATCCCAAGGGCGGGCGAATCTGCATTATCGCTGGATGGCCTTATTTCGCCGCTAGATGCAATGCAAAAGACCATGGCGCAGCTCGGGATCGACCTAGATACTTCAAAGATGGTTTTAGCTCAGGACAAGGACGACGCTTTGAAATTCGAGATAAATGCTAATGATCAGAGAGTCGGTAAAAAGACGGAAAGCAAGATTGTTTATTTCCCCGTTGCTCCTGGTGTGCTGATTCCTGCATGGTCGGAGATCATTTACGGGGTTAACGACGATTGGTATGTTCTAGTTGATGCTAATGACGGCGGCCTACTCTGGCGTAAAAATATTCGCTCCGATGTATCTGTTCAAAACGCTCGGTTTCGGGTGTATGTCCAGGCAGATGGCGTCACTCCGGCAGACAGCCCCGGCCCGCAATCGCCCACAACAGCGACGGTTGGATCGGGCATTCAGGGCGCCGGAATTGCCCCGACGATCGTTTCTATATTTTTGACTCAAAATATTTCCGCTAGTCCTAACGGGTGGATAAATGATTGTCCGGCCGGCGGATGCACTGCGACTGAAACCTCGACACAAGGTAATAATGCTCTTGGCTGCATGGATGCCAACGCCAATGCTGCCGGTACCGGAAATTCGAATATATGCGACACCGTTGCCGCGTTTGTTCTTGACGGGAACGGAATGCCTATTGGAAACCCTGACGCCAACAGCCGTAACCGCGACTTTTTAGGCACCGCACCGCGTGATTTCCAGACAAACTTTCTGCCGCCGCCGCAAGGTGGGGATGCAGATGCCGGTCAAACTGCAACTGGAGCAGGCGCGAGCGGCACCGCTGCAGTAGATCAATTTCGACGCGGTTCAGTCACGCAGCAGTTTTATGTGACAAATTGGTACCATGACAAGCTATTCGCCCTCGGTTTTAACGAAGCTGCGGGAAATTTTCAGCAACTCAATTTCAGCGGTTTGGGCTCAGGAAATGACCGCGTTTTGATCGATGTACAAGACGGTTCGGGCTCCGATAACGCTAATTTTTCGACACCTCCCGACGGAAGCAATGGGCGGGCCCAAATGTACACTTGGAACGCACCTACAATAGATCGTGACGGCGGGATCGACGCTGAGATCCTGATCCACGAACTGACACATGGAACTAGCAACCGTCTGCTCGGAAATGCTACCGGATTGCAGTGGAACATTGGTTTTGGACTAGGCGAAGGATGGTCCGATTTCTATGCCATGTCGCTCCTGAATAACACGGCTGCTGATGATCCGAACGGCACCTATGCACCCTTTGCTTATGTTGCCTACAAACTAGCGGGACCAACGAACACCGACAACTATGTTTACGGTCTTCGCCGATTTCCTTATTCGACCAATAACAGCATTAACCCGTTAACATGGGCTGATATCGATCAGGTTACCAATAATCTTTCAGGCGGGATTGCTGCCGATCCCTTAGGATTCAACATAAACGGTGCCGCAGAGGGTCATAATGCCGGCGAGGTCTGGATGCTTTCTTTGTGGGAGCTTAGGAGCCGCATCATTGCTGCGAGCGGTGGCAACGTTCCAACGGGTAATCAGGCATCGCTACAGCTCGTTACGGACGCGATGAAAATGACTCCGGCGAATCCGTCTTACGTACAAGCTCGCGATGCTTTGTTCGCCGCCGATTGCTCCACCAATGCGTGCGGTAGAGAGCAATTGATCTGGGACAGCTTCGCGGACCGAGGCTTGGGTTACGGAGCTAAAGTTCCTAACTCGGTGAGCTTTACGCCTGCGGCAGCTCCTCATATAGGGGTTTTGGAGTCATTTCAGGCCGCCAATCTGGATATCAATACGATTGCGGTAAACGATGCGACCGGCAACAATACTGGGTTTGTCGACCCGGGTGAGTCAGTCGGTTTCGACATCAATATCAAAAACCCGTGGCGGGGATCGACGAAAACCGCAACTGGCGTATCAACTACTATCTCATCGTCGACACCAGGAGTGACGATTCTAAACGGTTCGACCGTATATCCAAACATAGCTCCGAATGCCAATGCCAATCGATCAGGAGCTCGAATGACTTTAAGGGCTCCGTTTTCCACCTGCGGGTCGAATTTGAGTTTTACACTAACGATCACGAGTTCGCTTGGAGCGGTTTCGCGAAACTTTACAATGCGAATGGGGGCTCCTAGCGGAACAGCTGTCCCGGTTACCTACACACGAAATGGTCTTGCATTGCCAATTGTCGATAACTTCCCTGCGGGTACGGGTGATACGCTCAACATCACCGACGATTTCGACATAGCTGATGTCAATATTCGTATTGACAGCATAACTCATGCTTTTCCGGGCGATCTAACTTTCAGCATTAAAGGTCCGAACGGTTACGGCACAGACCTATTGGCATTCCTCGGCGGAAACGTCGCGGGCGGCGGCGATGGCGATAACATAACGAATATGGAATTTGACGATGACACTCCAACAAATGAGGTTCTGAATGCAACAAATGCCCAAGCACCTTATACAGGAAGTTGGAGACCTGTATTCAATTCGCCGGTATGGGCCGCCGTAGGATTTCCTCCAGCCGAAGCGACGCCGCAATTAAGTCGATTTGACGGCACGAGTTCCTTAGGTGCCTGGAAGGTTATCGCAGCCGACGAA
>JAYVOS010000313.1:0-5373 GCA_043757775.1 Chloracidobacterium sp.
GAACGTGAAAAGAATGTGACGTGGCCGGTCATTTGCGTCTTCTCCACTGCCTCCGCATTCATAAAACCAACCATCAAAACCGCGCCCGTTTCAGCGTCCTGAATGATCGCCGGAATAAGTTTGTCGGTGTATTTTTCAAAATCAAGTTTCATATTCTTACCTCGATACCGCGCGATTTTAGAAACGACTTTAAGTCTGTGATCGGTATCACACCAAAATGAAAAACGCTCGCTGCAAGTGCTGCGTCAGCGTGGCCAACAGTGAAAGCTTTCGCAAAATCATCCATACTACCGGCGCCGCCAGATGCAATTACGGGAACGCTGACACTCGTGGAGATCAACCTAGTCAGTTCGAGCTCAAAACCGCCTTTCGTACCGTCCGCATTCATTGAGGTCAACAATATCTCGCCGGCACCTAGTTCAACGCCGCGTCTAGCCCATTCGATAGCATCGAGGTCGGTTTCGGTGCGTCCGCCATTCAGGAACACTTTCCAGCCGTCAGATGTCATCTTGGCGTCGATGGCTAAGACGACGCACTGAGAACCAAAATTTGCAGCCGCACGGCTGATGACATCAGGATCTTTGACGGCGCCGGTATTGATCGAAACCTTATCCGCTCCTGAATCGAGCAGCGCCCCGATATCATCCACAGCTGAAATGCCGCCCCCGACGGTAAAAGGAATGTTGATCTTTGCCGCAACGGCCCGAACAAGTTTTGACAGCGTTTTACGACGTTCGTTCGTAGCTGTAATGTCGAGCAGGACAAGCTCATCGGCTCCTTCGCCACAATATCGGATGGCTAATTCGACCGGATCTCCGGCATCGCGGAGCCCAACAAAATTAGTACCCTTGACAGTCCGGCCATTACGGACATCGAGGCACGGAATGATGCGTTTAGCCAGCATATTTTGCGAGGTCCTCCAGCTTTATCGTATGCTCGTACAGAGCCTTTCCGACGATCACACCGGCACAGCCGATGCTTTCGAGCTCGGCTATGTCGTCGATCGATCTTACACCACCGCTTGCAATCAGATCTATTTCTTTGACAGCACCTAAAATTTGGCGATAGAGCTTAAATGCGGGCCCTGACATCGCACCATCACTCGCTATATCGGTAACGAACGCCCTTTTAACTCCGCGCGTAGCAAAATCCATCAGAAAGCCGAGGGTCGGCAGTTTCGTCTGCGTCTGCCAGCCGTCTATTGCGATCTTGCTGTTTTTTGAGTCGGCGCCGAGCAAAAACTTATCTCCGCCGTATTTTTCGACCCATCCGAGGAATGCGTCCGGCTGCCTGACGGCGACGCTGCCGATATTTATCATCGATGCTCCGGAGTCGAAAACGGCCGCGAAATCAGTTTCGGACTTTACACCGCCGCCGTAGTCGATAGCGAGCGACGTAGCGGATGCGACGTGTTTTAGGATGTGGAGATTGGCAGGCGAACCCGACCGGGCCCCGTCGAGATCGACCATGTGCAGCCGCGTCAGTCCGGCCCCTTCAAAACGTTTCGCAACTTCTAGCGGATCATCGGAATACAAGGTCTTACGACCAAAGTCGCCCTGCGTAAGACGCACGCATTTGCCGCCGATGATGTCCATTGCGGGAATGATTTCGATCATATTCTTAAGAAATTCTCCAGAATGCGCGCCCCGACCTCTCCTGATTTTTCAGGGTGAAATTGAACCGCGTAAAAATTATCAAGGTCGATGCCTGAGCTGAATTCGTTCCCGTAATCTGTAATCGCCGTCGTTTCCACCCCCGGCTCCACATAGTACCCATGCACGAAATAAACATACGAGCCTTCGGACACGCCGTAAAAAAGAGGTGAGTTTAGATTAGTTATCCGGTTCCAGCCTGTGTGCGGAACCTTTAGCGTATCAGATACAAACCGTCGCACGCGATACGGCAGAATTCCAAGGCAATCGGTCTCGTTCTCTTCCGAATATGAACACATGAGCTGCATTCCCAAACAGATCCCGAGCACCGGCTGCGTAAGCGACTTAATGACGGCATCAAGGCCGCGTTTCCGCAAATACGACATTGCAGTTGAGGCCTCCCCGACGCCGGGAAAGATGACCTTGTCCGCCGCTCGCAATTCGTCTGGCGAATCCGTGACCACAGGCTCTACACCGAGGCGATGCAGAGCATTAGCGACAGAGACAGTGTTACCTGCGTTATATTTTACTATCGCAACTCTCACAAAACTCCTTTGGTCGTCGGCAATGAGTCGCCTTCGCGGCGGACAGCCATTTTGATCGCTTTTGCAAACGCTTTGAATATTGCCTCGATCTTATGATGTTCGATCCCGCCCTCGGCCTTGATATTTAAATTGCATAACGCTTTGTCCGTAAATGATTTAAAGAAATGAAAAAACATCTCTGTCGGCATCTCACCGATCATTTCCCTTTTGAATTCAGCGTCCCAGACGATCCAGTTTCGCCCGCCAAAATCTAATGCGACCTGTGCAAGACAATCGTCCATCGGCAGGCAAAAGCCATAACGCTCCATCCCGCGTTTGTCGGCAAGGGCAATCGAAAAAGCCTCGCCGAGCGTTATCGCAACGTCTTCGATCGTGTGGTGCTCGTCGATGTGCAGGTCACCATTTGCCTTGATCGTCAGATCAAGCCCGCCGTGACGCGCAATTTGGTCAAGCATATGGTCAAAGAATGCGATGCCCGTTGAGATCTCTGATATGCCGGTGCCGTCAAGATCGAGGCTCACAGTTATATCCGTTTCCTCAGTTTTTCGCGTATGGGTGACACGACGCTTCGACGACTTGAGCAGATCGCATATCTCGTTCCAGCCATCGACTCTAAAAACTCTGTCACCATCTTCCGCTAGTGGAAAATTTACGTTTCGAATATAAATTGCCTTTGTCCCAAGATTTTTTGCGAGCTCTACATCCGTCGGCCGGTCGCCAATAACATAGGAATTGGCGAGGTCGTATTCACCGTATAGATATTTGGTCAGCATCCCCGTTCCGGGTTTTCGCGTTGGGGCATTTTCATGCGGAAATGTCCGGTCAACGAAAACGTCAGCAAACTCGACGCCTTCGTCTGAGAGTGTCTGCACCACGAAATTTTGCGCCGGATAAAATGCTGTTTCCGGAAACGATTCGGTGCCAAGCCCATCCTGATTGGTAACCATCACAAGCAAGAAATCCGTCTCGCGCGCTATGCGTCCAAGATTTGTTATTGAACCAGGCAGAAACCGCAGTTTTTCTGGCAGATCAACCTGAAAGTCGTCGGGTTCGCGTATTAAAGTACCATCGCGGTCGATGAATAAGACTTTTTTCATAATTATCATTTCTCAGTCATTCTGAAGCATTTCGTATTTCGAGAAAGCCTCTATTAACCTTGTGTTTTCGTCCGGTGTCCCGACAGTTATTCGCAAACATCCCCCGCACAGTGCGACGTTATTTCGGTTTCGGACAACGATCTTTTCTTTAAGCAAAAATTCATAGACGCTATTTGCATCAATAAGCTTGATCAAAATAAAATTCGCGTCCGACGGATATATCTTTTCAACGAAAACAAAGCTGCGGAGCGTTTCAGCTAGTACCGTCCGCTGCTGCAGGGCGATCTCGATCCATTGTTCGATGCCCTTTTGATCATTTAGAGCGTCGATAACCGCTCTCTGGGCGATGCCGCTGACATTGTACGGCGGCTTAACACGATTCAAAAGGTCGATTATCTCGCTACTTGCAAACGATAAACCGACGCGAAGGCCGGCCATTCCCCAGGCCTTTGAGAAGGTCTGCAGGATCACCAGATTTGGCAGCAGGGTTAGTTCTGCCGTCAATGACGGTTCCGCTGCAAAATCTATGTACGCTTCATCAACAACTACAATGCCGTCAAACTTTTCAGCTACCTCGCAAATCGATGCCCGCCGCATCAGATTGCCGGTCGGGTTATTTGGTGAGCAGATAAAGATCAATTTTGTCCGGTCGGAGATGCCGGACAATATCGACGGGACATCCAGTTGAAATTCTGCGTTCAAGTGTATTTCCAGCACCGAAATGTCATTAATATCGGCCGAAACGCGGTACATACCATAAGTCGGAGGACAAATCATCACTTCGTCGCGACCCGGTGCGCAGAATATACGAAACAGGAGATCGATAGCTTCGTCGCTGCCGTTACCAACGAATATCTGCGACGGATCGATATTTTTGATCTCAGAAACCCTCTGTTTTATCTCAGTCTGCAGTGGATCGGGGTAGCGATTATGGCCCAATCCTGCGGGTGAACCGAATGCATTTTCATTGGCGTCGAGAAACACCTCAGCTTTTCCCGCGAACTCCGAACGAGCCGACGAATACGGCTTCAAATTCTTAATGTTTTTACGGACGAGCCGCGCGAGATCAAACGTCATCTTGACCTCCGATCCATTCGCGGCGGATCGCGACGGCATTTTTATGTGCATCGAGACCCTCGGCCGCTGCCATAGTTTCGATCGTCGGGCCAAGCTGGTTAATGCCTGCGGCAGTCAGTCTTTGAAATGTGATCGTCTTTGTAAAGCTAGCGACCGATACGCCACTGTATGCCCGTGCAGCGCCGTTCGTCGGTAGTGTGTGGTTCGTTCCCGACGCATAGTCGCCCGCGCTCTCACACGAGAAATTACCGATAAAGACAGATCCGGCATTCACTACCCTTTCAGCGACGGATTCAGCATCCGACACAGCTATTATCAAGTGTTCGGCTGCGTATTTGTTCAACAGGGCAACGGCGTCATCTACGGTTTTGACAAGAATCGCTTTTGAATTCTGGATCGCCGCAACCGCGATTTCTTTTCGAGTCAATAACTCGATCTGGCGTTTCACCTCGGCGAGCGTCTCGTTTATCACCGCTTCCGAATTTGATACTAAAATTACTTGGCTATCAGGGCCGTGCTCGGCTTGTGACAGCAGATCAGCGGCAACGAATGCGGGCACACACGTATTGTCCGCCAAGATCGCGACCTCAGACGGACCCGCAGGCATATCGAAAGCGACGCCCGCACGCAACACTTGCAGCTTGGCCTCCGTTACAAACTGATTTCCCGGACCGAAGATCTTACAGACACTTGGCACAGTTTCCGTACCATACGCCATCGCTCCGATAGCTTGAGCCCCGCCGATCTTGTAAACGCTGGTTGCTCCACATAGCCGTGCGGCATAGAGAGTGACAGGGTCGATCTTTCCATGTGAATTCGGCGGAGAACAAACAACTATCTCACGGCAGCCGGATAATTTAGCCGGAATGACGAGCATCAGCACAGTCGAAAACAACGGTGCACTGCCCGCCGGAACATAAAGCCCGACTTTTTCGATCGGTACGACCTTTTTCCAACAGAACACGCCCGGCATTGTCTCAATGACCTTACGTTCCGTAGCAT
>JAYVOS010000314.1:0-5353 GCA_043757775.1 Chloracidobacterium sp.
TGCCTCCGTTCGGCGGAAGAATGCCGGATGCAGTGACAGATTAAGATATAGGGTGACGAAGATGAAAATTTTGGGCATATGCGTCGGACTGCTCGGAGCAGTAATGTTCGGATGACATTTAGTGATGGTGTTTAGCGGAAACGATTACGGTTCAGCAGACATGGGAGCCTGTAAGAACATTTTAGAAAGGACAAATTTTAATAAAACTGGAGAAAAATGTATGAAAAAGAGAGTTGGTTCAAAAAAAATTCCGACTGTTCTATCGGTCTTCGCACCGATTTTGTTCATAGGGCTTTCGTTTTGTGTGAGCGTTTCCGCGCAAACAAGAGCGGAAAAAGCTGTTGCCGATGTGCTTCGGCAAAACGCGACGGCATTTGCCGGAAATGACATGGCTACGATGGAAAAAGTATGGGTAACGGACGAGTCCCTCACTATCTTTGAAAGCGGCCACGCTAATTATGGCTGGGTGGACTATCGTGACAATCATCTTGGACCGGAAATGAAAGAGATGACCAACACGAAGTATGAATATTCCGATATCAAAGTCAAAGTGTCGGGTTCGATGGCATTTGCCACCATGAAATATACAATCTCCGGCGACTCGGAAGGGAAACATTTCGATAGCGCTGGTTTGGCTACCGCTGTTTTAGAAAAGTCACGCGGCAAGTGGTGGATCGTTCACTGGCATTCGAGCGCACCGAGGAGGACTCCGCCCACCCAGCCTTCGCCGTCTCCGAAGAATTAATGATTAATTATATTTAACGGCATCGGCAGCAACACCTCTCTGGTAAGCATGAAAAATGATCGTTATGAAGACTTGGGGAATAGGAATAAGCGTTATCGGAATCGCGCTGTTTCTATGGCATCTGATTAGAGTGAGCTCGAACCCGGACTACGTAGGATACGCATCACACCAAGTGATGTCCGTCGATGGAGTAATTGTACTTGTCTTTGGTGTGTCACTTTATTTTATCGGCAGATGGCGAAACAAACGAAAGCTAACACTCGCAAAGCTTCGCGATGAATAACGACGGCAGAGCGGTGCCAAGAGAGAGATTTGTCGGCCTAGGCTTGCCGCACAGTGACGCTGGGGAATCGACACCGTGCGGTAGCGCACGGTATAGGCGGCATTTACGTGTTTTACTTAGGTGTCAACTGAGAATCGGCACTCAGCACTAACAAACTGCGACTTATTCCGCAGAAGACACGGAAATAGAGTAATTCTCTTTATCCGTTGAACATTTACGATTGAATCGACTGAGGAAACTAATGCAATTACGAAGCCTTTTTAGTGTTATACGTGTGTGGGGCCTTGCCGCCGCTTGTTTGGTCTTGTTAGCTGCATCTGGGGTTACTGCATCCGGTCAAATGACGCCGATGCCGACGCCAAAAACGCAGGACAAGACGCAGGACAAGACGCAGGACAAACCCGACGACATGAACGCAATGGACGAGGTCGAAATTCCGCACGCGTTTTTCACGCACGAGGGGTTACCAGATGAGGTAGGAACATTCGCCTTGCGTACCTCGGCAGCTGTGCTTCGCATTGACGGACAAACAAAAGGCGATTTTGGCTTCCACTTAGAAACGGGCTTAACGAAACGGATTGGCTTACACATCCGCAACGACAGGTTTCTCAATAGCGACCACACGGAAGTGATGTTACAGTTCGCCGCCGTAAAGAGCAAAAACGGCAAGAACGGGTTTGCTCCGATCCTTGAATTTGAATTTCCCACACGCCGAGGCGCCGGTTCGCGTGTCAATGTTCTTTTCGGCTTTTCAACTAAGTTCTCAAATGCACGTGCGGCTTTCAATTCGGTCGTCCATTACGATCCGCGCGCGAAGATGGTGGAGAGCAACATGTCACTCGTGTTCAAAGCCGCACTGCGTCTTTACCCGGTATTTGAAGTGCTTGCGGAGGGCGGACGCGGAATGACACCAATCATTACCCTGGTGGGCGGATTTAAGGTGCGTATGACCAAGAGTTGGCTGATAGGTTTTGGTTTTCAGGTGCCGACTACCCACAATAAGGATTTTTCGTCAGAAGGCGTGTTTCAATCTGAAAATATGTTCATGAGGAAGCGATAAAGCGTAGAAACTCGACTGTCTCCGATGTGCGTAAGAGAGTATGGTTCCAACGATCGACCCGAAAAAATGCGGTGTGCTGCGAGCAACACCGCGACTAATAGAAATCCTACGCGTGATTGTTCGACACAGGTTCCTAATGTGCCCTACTCGGCAAGAAAAATTGGCCGCGGCCCTCGACGTTATGGATGAGCCCACCAAGGACCCGACGCTTCAGGGTGGAAAGCGTCTTGGCCTGATATTTGGAGGCAGTTTTCACCCAACCAAATACTTGAAAGGACAGGAATTTTTTGTTTACTTTAACAAGCCGGTTTGCCAATCATAGTACGGCCGCGACTTCAAAGGCGCTGGGTCGTGAAGCTTGGCTGGCAGTGGGAATTCTGATCACCGAAGACCCATTCCATCGGTGATGAATTTAGATTTCAAATAAAAAAGGGGGGAAATAAAATGAGTTGTTGTATTGATGTAATGAAACCAGTGGAAGCGGCTGCATGCTGTACACCGCAAGATACGGCGCACGACGCCGCCAAAGCAATGCGAGATACTGGCTGCGGCTGCTCGCCGGTCGTCGAAGAGAAGCAGGATCTCAAATTAGTCGGAGTCGTCACGGCTCACGATATAAGCCACCATGTCGCAGCCGAAGACCGCAAGGCTTCGGAAATTTCGGTTAAAGATATTATGAAACCGGCGTCGGCGTGCTGCCGCATGGATGAACCCGTGGAGGAAGCACGGCAGAAAATGCACGAACATCAAGCAACGAGCTTGCCCGTCGTGGACAAAGCGGGCAGTTGTTGCGGAACGGTCAGCTCTCACAATTTTTAGTAGGGGAGCGAAATCATGAACACAGAACAAACCGCGAATAGCGAACCGCATATTGATCCGATTTGCGGGATGACGGTCGACCCGAAGACCGCTGTCGGAAGTTATCTACACGAAGGTAAGACCTACTACTTCTGCTCGAAAGGCTGTCTGAATAAATTCACTGCTGAAAAAGAACAGGCGAAGGCCCCAGTAAAAATCGGCGGTGCTTCTGAAACCGTTGAACACGGCGAGATGACGGCTTCTCCGCAGGGAGAATTTGTTGATCCTGTCTGCGGAATGACGGTTAGCCAGGACGGTGCTGCCGGTAGTCATGAGCATAACGGGACAACATATCATTTTTGCTCTGTCGGCTGCTTGAACAAGTTCAAGCATGATCCAGAATCTTTTCTCGCACCGAAAAAAGAGATAAAGCTTCGGACTGATGTTGAATACACCTGTCCGATGCATCCGCAGATCGTTCAAATCGGCCCCGGCAGTTGTCCGATCTGCGGAATGGCTTTGGAGCCGCGGGTATTTTCGCTTGACGCGCCCGAGGATAATACCGAACTTCATGAGATGACCAGACGGTTTTGGGTATGCGTGGTGTTGACACTGCCACTACTGGTGTTAACGATGGGCGAAATGCTGCCGGGCAATCCTGTCATGCGTTTGTTTACGCCGTCCACCTTTAGCTGGCTGCAGGCGCTTCTCGCGACTCCGGTTGTGTTGTGGGGCGGTTTTCCGTTCTTCGATCGCGGTTGGGCTTCCATAATAAATCGCAGCCCGAATATGTTTACATTGATCGCGATCGGCACGGGTGCCGCCTACATATACAGCCTGATCGCTCTATTCTTTCCACAAATATTCCCGGTTACTTTCCGTGGCCATATGGGTGAAGTGGCACTTTATTTCGAAGCGGCGGCGGTAATTACAACTTTGGTTTTGCTCGGGCAGGTGTTGGAACTCCGGGCGCGGAGCCAGACATCAAGCGCGATCAAGGCCTTGCTGGGCTTAGCCCCAAAATCTGCCAAGCTGGTGGATGCAAAGGGCAATGAAAGCGATATTTCGCTTGAAGATGTGATTGCCGGCATGCTGCTGCGCGTCCGTCCGGGTGACAAGATCCCGGTTGACGGAGAAGTTACGGAAGGACGCAGCCTGGTTGACGAATCGATGGTGACCGGCGAGCCGGTGCCGGTCGAAAAATCGGCTGGTGCAAAAGTTGTGGGCGGAACCGTCAACGGCACCGGAAGTTTTGTAATGCGAGCGGAAAAGGTCGGCAGTGAAACGCTGCTTGCACAGATCGTCCGAATGGTCGGCGAGGCCCAGCGGTCGCGTGCTCCCATTCAGCGGCTTGCCGATCTGGTATCGGCATATTTTGTACCCGCGGTTATCCTCGTGGCCATTATCACTTTTGCAATTTGGGCGATCTTCGGGCCCTCGCCGCAATTTGTTTTCGCGCTCGCCAATGCAATAGCCGTGCTGATCATTGCCTGCCCGTGCGCTCTTGGCCTGGCGACGCCCATGTCCATTATGGTCGCCACCGGACGCGGAGCGACGGCCGGGGTCTTACTTAAGAACGCCGAGGCTCTTGAGATACTGGAAAAGGTTACAACTCTTGTTGTTGATAAGACCGGAACATTGACCGAGGGAAAACCGCGTCTGGTCTCCGTTTTCACCAACATCGAAGAAGACGAATTTCTGGGCCTTGCCGCTAGTCTCGAACGACAAAGCGAACATCCGCTTGCCGAGTCTATAGTCGTTGGAGCCGAGGAGCGTAAGGCAAAATTCGGGCCTGTTGAGAATTTCCAGTCGATAACCGGAAAAGGGGTGAGCGGGCGCGCGGGCGGTCATGACTTGGCTCTCGGAAACCAGAAGCTCTTTGAAGACCTCCGGATAGATACCGACCCTAAACTTGTTGAGCAAGCCGACAAACTGCGAGCGGATGGACAGACTGTGATGTTTGTCGCGATCGACAAGCTTCACGCCGGTATTCTCGGAGTGACTGACCTGATAAAGGAATCCGCGATCGAGGCGGTCAAGAAATTGCAGGAACAGAACATCGAAGTTGTAATGATGACCGGTGACAATGCTACCACGGCCGCAGCGGTCGCCAAGAAACTTGGAATCCATAAGGTCTTTGCCGAAGTGCTACCTGCGGATAAGTCGGACAGGGTTGGTCAGCTTCAAGCCAAAGGCAAGATCGTGGCGATGGCGGGTGATGGTGTTAATGACGCTCCCGCTTTGGCAAAGGCCCACGTGGGCATCGCTATGGGCACCGGAACCGACGTTGCGATGGAAAGCGCCGGTATTACGCTTGTAAAAGGCGATCTCCGAGGCATTGAGAGGGCCATCGTTCTCAGCCGGGCAACAATGTCGAACATCCGGCAGAATCTGTTCTTTGCCTTTATTTACAATGTCTTGGGTGTTCCGATAGCGGCCGGAATACTTTATCCGTTCTTCGGATTGC
>JAYVOS010000315.1:0-5271 GCA_043757775.1 Chloracidobacterium sp.
GGCGGCTTGGTACACCTCCTGATCGTAGTTGCAGTCATCGTTCTTATTCTGCAGCTAGTTCGCGGACGCAGAGTTTAATCGCCTAAGCGTTAACCGATACTTTTATTCAGTTTCAAACTTTTTGCAAATCATCAAGATTTCCTGTATCTTGCTGAAATACGAGAAGTTTGAAACTGCATTTTTTTAAAAGGAGCATTCTGATGAATCCAAACAAAGCACTTTGGGAAAAGGGTAATTTTACACGCATTGCTGAGAGTATGCGTGAGAGCGGCGATGCGTTGGTCGAGAGTATCGGTGTCACGGCCGGGCTCAAGGTTCTCGACCTCGGCTGCGGTGACGGAACGACCGCGATCCCGTCGGCAAAACGCGGGGCTGACGTGCTGGGCGTTGATATTGCGGAGAATCTCGTCGCCGCCGGTAATAGTCGAGCTGCGGAGATGGGGCTTACGAATATTAAGTTTCAAGAGGGAGACGCGTCTGATCTGAACGAGCTCACGGATGATACGTTTGACCTCGTGATGAGTATGTTTGGGGCAATGTTCGCTCCGCGACCCTTTGACGTTGCCAAAGAAATGGTGCGTGTTGCCAAACCCGGCGGGCGGATCATTATGGGCAACTGGATACCCGGCGACCCGACGCTCGTGGCACAGATCTTAAAGATCAGCTCGGCCTACACGCCGCCGCCGCCCGAGGGGTTTGTTAGTCCGATGACGTGGGGCGTCGAGGCGAATGTGACAGAGCGGTTCACCGCTGCCGGAGTCTCGGCGGAGAACATATCTTTTCTACGCGATACGTTCACATTCACCACCGACACGCCTCCGGCGGATGTCGTCGATACATTTAAGAATTACTACGGCCCGACGATGAATGCATTCGAAGCCGCCGAAGCCAACGGCAAAGCCGGTGATCTGCGTTCCGAACTCGTTACACTATTCGAAAGCCAAAATCAGAGCGGCGACAGCAACAAGACGTCGATACCCGCGACATTCCTTCGAGTAACGGTCACGAAATAAGCCCCGGCATCGGACAAAAAAGGCTTTGCGTCGTAATAACGCAAGGCCTTTTGTGTTTCAATATTTTAGGTTCGATCGATATTTACTCGTCGCTCTCCTTTTTTGGGAAAAGCTTACGTCGTGCTGCCATACCGATGCTGGCTAGTCCGGTCCCAAACAGAATTATCGTCATCGGTTCCGGAACGGGAGCAGGCGGCGTAGGCGATGGCGGCGGAGGCGGTGTCGGCGAAGGTGATCCATTCGGCGTTGGCGTCGGTGTCGGCGTCGGCTTGATCTTTGGCACCTGACAGCCATGAGCAAGGATATACGCTCCGGTGATGCCATTGCCGAAATCCGTCCCCAAATTCTTGGAGTATCTGATGCCGTTAAAGATAAAGTCCGGAACAATATCGCCGCCTAGTCCGTTACCGGTCTGTTCGTGATCAAGATGGCCGTTGATCACGCCTTCGGCATCGGGCGAGATAACGATGTATGGATTCGTTGCCGAACCCGTGCGGTGACAGATGGTCACATGAAACCCGGCTGCGGGTGATTGGGCGTTTGCCGCCGTAAAGCCTGCCAGAACAAAAAGGGCTGAGATCATTCCGGCTGTCAAAAATTTTCGTCGCATATTCTTACACTTCCTGATCGAATTGAATTTCGGTTTATTGGTGCTCAATTTTGGAATGTTGGGGGTAAAAGCTTGTCCGCGGCACTCTCCGACCAACGTTTGTTAAAAAAGATTAATCGCAGTCGTATTCCAATTATTTGCAATCACAATTCGGCTCTGTGAGCAGACCCACAGACTAATCGCCCTCCTAGAAAAATCCAAACCCGCCGCTAAGAAATAAAATCCGTCGACAAAATAGCTCCGCGAACGCGAGGCGTTATTCTTTGGCGTAAATGACGGTTTGTGTTAAAGTTTCGGTGAATTCTTTTTCACCCAAATGAAAGCATCTTTAAACAAGAATCTCCACGCGGCTAAGACTTCTAAGAAGGACGAGTTTTACACGCAGCTTCCTGACATCGAACGCGAGTTGAAACATTACAAAGACCATTTCAAAGACAAAGTCGTGCTTTGTAACTGCGACGATCCGCGTGTGAGCAATTTCTTTCATTATTTTTCTCACAACTTTGAAGAACTTGGACTAAAGAAACTCATCACGACCTGTTACAAGAACCAGAACCGCGATCTTTTTAGCCAGAATGACTCAGAAAGCGCCATCTATCTCGAATACTACGGCGACAAGAACGGCGACAAAGTCCCAAATCCCGACGAGATAGGCATAAAAGAACTAAAAGGCGACGGCGATTTCCGCAGCGAAGAGTGTACCCAACTTCTAAAGGAGGCAGACATCGTCGTAACAAACCCGCCGTTTTCGCTGTTTCGGGAATATGTTGAGCAGTTGACCAACTATGATCGAAAGTTTGTTGTTGTCGGCAATAAAAATGCAATAAGTTACAAAGAGACTTTCAAGTTAATAAGAGAAAACAGGGCTTGGGTTGGCAATACTCCGATGAGTGTCGATATGCTATTTGACGTTCCTGACGATTTTTCGAAGGAAATTGTGTCGGGAAAACGTGAAGGAAGCGGATACAGGATTGTAGATGGAGTCGTGAAAGCTAGAGCGCAGGCAATTTGGTTCACAAATTTGGATCACGCTAAAAGGCACGAGAAACTAATACTCTACAAATCGTTCAACCTAAGGGAATACCCAAAGTACGACAACTACAATGCGATTGAAGTGTCTAAGGTTGCGGATATTCCATTAGACTATTTTGAGCCAATGGGCGTTCCTGTAACATTTCTAGACAAGTATAATCCTGAACAATTTGAGATTCTAGGCATTACAGATCGCGACAATAATTCGGGATTGAAAACAAAAGAATATACTCTGGCTGACGTTCCAAATCCCGGCGACCTAAACCGTCGAGCCGCGATCAAGACCGGCGACACATACAAAGCGACTTACGCGCGGTTACTTATTAGACGAAAATGAAAACCGAACTCAAAGATACAACTATCCGCGAAGCGGCTTTAATGAATTGCCACTAGCTTTCTTAATGAATTGCCACTAGCTTTAGCTAGTGGACATGAAATCAAAAAAGGATCCGGGCTTTAGCCCAAAGATTCGGCTAAAGCCGGAAAAAGGTTTATTGCCCTTGACCACGCCATAAATGGCGTGGCAATTCATAAAACATAAAAGAATTGCCACTAGCTTTAGCTAGTGGATATGAAATCAAAAAAAGGATTCGGGCTTTAGCCCAAACATTGTCAGCATCATTGGGCTAAAGCCCAAAAACATTGAAAGCAATTTACCCACTAGCTAAAGCTAGTGGCAATTCCAAGAGAAAGCTAGTGGCAATTCATAAAACAAAGGAAATGCCAGTGACAATTCGGGAGTTAGGTTATGCCACATATCAGTGTTTGGATACATTTTGTCTGGACAACAAAAGATCGCGAGCCGATGCTTACTGAATCGATCAGATATAAGGTGTTCGAGCATATTCGAGAAAACGCGAAGGCAAAGAACATCTTTATCGGAGCGTTGAACGGATGGGTCGAGCACGTGCATTGTCTTGTGTCTTTAGGCTCTGGACAAAATCTGGATGATGTAATGCGGCTGCTCAAGGGCGAATCCTCGCACTGGATAAACAAGAATCAATTGTGCCACGGTAAATTTCACTGGCAGGATGAATACTTTGCGGTTTCCGTGAGCGAATCTCTATTGCCAAAGGTGAGAAAATATATTGATTCGCAGGAAGAGCATCACAGGGTTCGCCCTTTTACCGATGAGTTCGATGACTTTCTTGAGCGCGGAGGATTCAAACGAGGATTGGGCTAAAGCCCGGGAATTATTTTGTAACTGTTTCCACTAGCTGAAGCTAGTGGTAATTCCAAGAGAAAGCTAGTGGTAATTCCAAGAGAAAGCTAGTGGCAATTCCTTAAGAGAAGGCTATTTGCCCTTCGGGAACAGAATATGGAAATCGAACTCAAAGAAATCACTATCCGTGAATTAACGAGCGGCTATTCTGACGATAAAGATGGCGGAGTTGTCGGGTTTGACGGAAAGCTTGATATTCGGCCGCCGTATCAGCGGGAGTATGTTTACAAAGACAAGCAGCGTGACGCCGTTATCAACTCAATTCAGAATGATTTTCCGCTTAATGTGATCTATTGGTCGGTGCTACCCGACGGCAAGTTTGAGATGATCGACGGACAGCAACGCACGATCTCGATCTGTCAGTATGTGACCGGCGATTTTTCCTTTAATCAACTCTACTTCCACAATCTGCAAGACGACCAGCAAGACCAGATACTTGATTACAAGCTGATGGTCTATCAATGCACAGGCACCGACAGCGAGAAACTTGAGTGGTTTAAGATCATCAACATCGCAGGCGAAAAGCTATTCGATCAGGAACTCCGCAACGCCGTCTATTCCGGGCCTTGGGTGACAGATGCAAAGCGATATTTCAGCAGACACGGCTCCGCAGCTTATGGCCTCGCGGACGATTACTTAACAGGAAGCGGCATTCGCCAGGATTATCTCCAAACAGCCATTGACTGGATATCCGAAGACAAGATCGAAGATTACATGTCCAAGCATCAGCACGACCCGAACGCTCTAGCTCTGTGGACGTATTTCCAATCGGTAATAACTTGGGTGAAAGCGACGTTTCCGAACTATCGCAAGGAAATGAAGGGCATCGCGTGGGGGACGCTCTATAACAAATACAAGGACGAACTCTACGATGCAAAGATTTTGGAAGAAAAAATTCTCGAACTAATTGACGACGACGAAGTAGAAAGTCACAAGGGAATCTACTCTTACATTCTCACAGGCGACGAAAAGCATTTGAATCTTCGCGGGTTTGACGACAAAACAAAACGCCGCGTCTTTGAACGGCAGAAAGGGCTTTGTAACATGTGCAAGAAACCATTCGATATCTCCGAAATGGAAGCCGACCACATCGATCCGTGGCATTCCGGCGGGAAAACCGTCGAAACTAACTGCCAAATGCTCTGTAAACCCGACAACCGACGAAAATCGGGGATGTAGACATGCAAATCAAACTTGACGAAAACGACGACCTTCTACCGGAATATGATTTGGATTTTTCCAAGTCGAAACCAAATCGTTTTACCGCTCAGTCTCAAAGCGAAGACATGAAACCCCATTACGATTTCGATTACTCGAAAGCACGGCCTAATCGCTTTGCCGATGCTTATAAAAAGGCAATGACGGTCAAGACGACCGAAGCACAAGAGAATTCT
>JAYVOS010000316.1:0-5244 GCA_043757775.1 Chloracidobacterium sp.
GGCGTGGGTTTGGTTTGCGATAAAACTGATGGTTACTAAAGGTAAAAATGATCCCGCACCGATAATCGATCCGGTTAAAATATGAAAACGGATATCCAAAACAGGCAAGACATTGATCGCTTGATGAACGCCTTTTATTCAAAGGCGATGAATGACGATGTCATTGGCTATATATTTACGGATGTTGCAAAGCTCGACCTCGAACACCATCTGCCGATCATCGGTGATTTTTGGGAGACGATCGTTTTTCAGAATCCGATATATGCGAAACATGGGCGAAATCCGCTCGATATTCATGGTAAGTTAAACGAAATGACACCGCTATTACCGGAGCATTTTACACGGTGGCTCGAGATTTTTAATAGGACTACGGATGAGCTTTTCGAAGGTGATAAGGCGGATTTTATTAAAATGCGTGCCGCTGCTATCGCGACGCGTATGCTGCAATATGTAGGCGGCATTGAGCCTGGCAAACTCAGTATTCCAAATGCTGCCTAAGCGGTTTTATGTCGTCGATAACGATTTTGCCATGGTCGATAGTCAAAAGCTCTTTTGCGGCCAATTTCTTTACCACTCGGATCGTCGTCTCAGTTGTAAGTCCTGCGATCTTTGCAATATCTTCACGCCTGAGCAGAATTCTCACCGGTTGATCCGGCATCTCTCTCTCCGCGAGTTTTAGCAAAACGTGTCCGACGCGATGCTCGGGAGAGGCAGTCGCCAGGTTTTGGATCGTCGCCGTTTTTTCACGTAGCATTTCTGACATCCATCCGATCACAATAAATGCGAATTCGCTCGATTCACGCAATAGTTTCAAAAATTCCGGCCGGTGGAGCAGCAAAAGCTCTGTTTCCTCCATTGCTATGGCGGTCGAAGGGTATTTCTTGCCGTCAAAAACAGGCGGGATAGCGAACATCTCACCAGATTGAAAGATCCCGATAATAACCTCTTTCCCGGCATCCAGAAAATGGATCATCTTGACTTTGCCCGAAACAACTATCGGCAAAAAAATTGCTTCGTCGCCTTCGGCAAAGACCTGTTCATTATCGTAAAAGACACGTTTATGCCCGAGCTTGTTAAGCTGGATGTTAAGATCTTCGCTGACGGTAGTGATCAACAGTTTCATAAGTCTCTATTAGACTTGCAAACTTTAGCACTAATTCGAATGCCGGACAACATAAAGGCTGCATCAATAGATGCAGCCTTTATGTTGAAAGGTCACTATACCATCAGCGTCTAATCATTGAGCCTGATCGAGCTGAGTATATTGCGAAACGCATTGCTGTAGTTATACGATTCGTCATCGGGGACAACCGTCGCGATGTAAAACAACCCGCCGTTACGTAGCTGTGTCGTGTAGATCGTGACAACCTCGGTGCGGTTGGTGATCGGCGAACGTCCGGAAAGCTGTGCCGAGTAGCCCTGGCGTCCTGCTACGTATATCTGGACCAGACCACCCCGTTGGCGTAAATAAGAATTACCCTGTAGCATCGAGCTGACAAATGATTCCGAATCGCTCGTCAGATCATTGTTTCGTCCCTGATAGATGCCGACCATCGCTCCGCGGGTGATCCCGTCTTGGCCGTATGCTCCCTCGGGTGCAAATTGGACATCGTCCTGCGATGGAAATTCGAGCCAGTTCGACGGCACGCTGAGACGCAGCCAGTTCGATCCGCTGTAAGCTCTCGTCCGTGTCGATGGAAATTGGACGCTGTTTGAATATCTGCCCGAAGCTGTCGGATTTGTTCGGCCGTCCTGCTGGCCGACAGCGCCTTTTTCGATCTCTGCCATCGTCTTTGCCCGTGGCATCGAACGAAATCTGGCTTGAATACGCTCAAAATCACGCGTGATCTTTATCGGATTTGACGATACACGCAGGTATGAAGCTTCTTTATTGATCGTTTCATAACGCTTGCCCGGATCAGGGTGATCGCTCAACCACGCAGGACCGCCGCTGCCTTTTTCCTTACCGGCGATCGTCTTAAAAACATTAGCGAGGTCGCGTGGGTCATAACCTGCGTCCGCCATAATATACGATCCAAGCAGATCGGCTTGTGCCTCATATTCGCGACTGTATTTCAACATCCATGCCGCTGCACCTGCTGCTCCAAGTTGAGCTCCGGCTTCGCCGCCGGCAATGGCCCCGCCAAGTATCAGGGCAAGCGTTCCGAGCGTATTTTTCGCACTGCTCTGTTTTGTCGCGTTTGCTGTTGCATGACGCAGAGCAACGTGGCTCATCTCGTGCGCCATAACTCCGGCCAATTCGCCCTCGTTATGTGCGGCATCGATCATCCCGCGATTGATATACATCGGACCGCCGGGCAAGGCAAATGCGTTGATATCACTCGCATTCACCCATTTGAAGCGATAGTTAAATGCCGGCTGCCGAAGTTCCGGCGGAATTGCCGCGACCAGACGTTTACCGACACGCTCAATATATGCTGCCGCATCCGCGTCATTTATCAGCGGAAACTGCTGCTCAACCTGAGCTGCTGCGTCGTTGCCGAGTTTTACGTCGTCCTGAACCTTGTATTTATTCTTGGGGGCTACGATCTGCGTCTGAGCAATTGCCGCGAGCGGCAATATAAACATCGCGGCGACCATCGTTGCTGCCTTAAAACGTCTGCTGAAAGTTTGCTTGTTCATAATATTCTCCGGAAACCTTTTCACGATTCTAATGTTTAGAGCGGTCGAATGCCAACACGCTAAAAACACGGTGTTTGGATGTTCGCATGTTAAGGTCACGTTCGCCGTAAAGCGCGGGCGAAATTACCAAAATGTTAACAAGATGTTACAAAACCGGATATGAAAGAGTGCGGTTATAAAAAGTTAAGTATTATGTAACCTATCGGATACTTGCTTTGGACTATAATCGTGTCAGTCATTTATGGATGAACTTACCGCATCGATCTTGTTCGAACATGCTCCGCATTACGACGCTATTAGCCGTCTCACAATGGAACATCGCGAGATCGACACACATCTGGACCTGCTACGCGACCGCGTTTTGCTGCTGGGCGGCAAGACTGAGGAAGCCGTGCACCGCGCAATGCGTTCGCTGACCGAGCGTAATAGCGAACTTGCACGCAGCGTATGCGATGCCGACGAACAGATCGATCAGATGGAGCTAGCGATCGATCAATTGAGCATTGAAATTCTCGCTTCGCAGCGGCCGACCGAGCATGATCTGCGATTAGTAGTGTCGGTCGCAAAGATCACACCTATACTCGAACGCATCGCCGATCACGCGACGAGCATCGCTGAGGCCGCGATCATTTTGAATAACGAGCCGCAGATCGACTCTTACGTTGATTTTTCGCTGATGGCCGATATCGCCGCCGAGATGCTTCGCGAATCCTTAAATGCGTTTACCGCCGAAGACGCCGCCGCATCGCGTGAGATCATTGGTCGTGATCTGGATCTCGATCGCTGTTATGGGCGGGTTTTTGAAGGGCTGCTCGTGAGCATGGCGAAAAATCCGGAATCGTCTAGCGGTACCGCCAGACTGCTGTTTGTCGCCAAGCACATCGAGCGTATCGGCGACTATGTAAAAGATATTTGCGAGTTAAATGTATATCTTCGCGAGGCAGTGTTTATCAAGCACAGCCCTCGCGAATAACAGCGTCGCCATGCACGGTTAGACAATCGATGGCGGGCGCGCTTATGATTTGAGTTCTTAGCACAATTTCAGGTTTGGAGACACAAAAATGGCTTTTAGCTTTTTGCCGAAAGAAGATCAGTATTTTGCCTTGTTTTCGCAGATGACTGCGAAGATCCAAGAGGCTGCGGGACTGCTTGTCGAATTGATGCAGGGGTCAGACGAGAATTTTGACTCGCTCTCGAAAAAGATCAAGAGCGTCGAGCATGAGTGTGATGAGATCAATCACCAGATCACGACCAAGCTTAATAAATCGTTCATCACGCCGTTTGACCGAGAAGACATTTACACACTTTCAGTCGCACTCGATGACGTCTGCGATTATGTAGATGCTGCCGCACGTGCTGTGGTGATGTACGACGTCCATGAGTCCGACCCCTTCGCGGTGGAACTCGCCGTCGTTCTGCAAAAACAGGCCGACGAGATCCACGGGGCTGTTTCACATCTAAAGACCGCTAAAGGTATGGAGCAAAACCTGCTAGATATTCAGCGGCTTGAGAATGACGCCGACGAGATCTATTTCCGTGCGATGGCAAACCTCTTCAAAAATACGCCCGATCCCGTGACAATCATCAAATGGAAGGAACTGTACGAGATACTAGAGAACGCAACCGACCGCTGCGAGAGCGTCGGCAATATCATCGAAAGCATCGTCCTAAAGCACAACTAGACGGAAACGGGTTCGAATCAATTCTGTATGGATCACCAAACAGCATCTCTTGGTTTAGTCGTCTTCATCATAATTATCGCTCTTGCGTTCGATTATGTTAATGGATTTCATGACGCGGCGAACTCGATCGCAACCGTGGTTGCTACGCGGGTCCTGTCACCGGGAGTTGCGGTAGCTTGGGCGGCGTTCTTTAACTTCATCGCATTTCTTGTTTTCGGGACCGCGGTCGCAAAAACTATCGGCGGCGATATGGTCAATATTGCGGTCATCCCGCCGGGTGACCAGCTTTATGTGCTTCTTGCCGGGGTGCTCGGAGCGGTTATCTGGAACCTGATTACCTGGTATTTCGGGCTCCCAACCTCCAGCTCGCACGCCTTGGTCGGTGCATATGCCGGATCGGCGGTCACTTCGTACATTTATCATTTCGGATTTTCGAGCGTTCAAACGGTTTTGATCGCCTCGGGCTGGATCAAGACGCTTTCGTTCATAGTACTCTCGCCGCTGATCGGAGCGACGCTCGGTTTTGTTCTAATGGTAACGGTTTACTGGATCTTTCACCGGGTTTCCGTAAGCAAAGTGGATCGTGTATTTCGGGTCGGACAGCTTTTTTCTGCGGCAGCTTTTTCGCTCGGCCATGGAGGTAACGATGCTCAGAAAACGATGGGCATCATAACGATCGTCCTCGTTTCCGGAGGATTTCTACAGAAAACGGTTGAAGGGAAACTTCCTGAAATACCGCTTTGGGTAGTGCTGATCGCTCACACCGCTATTGGCCTCGGGACGCTCTCAGGCGGCTGGCGCATTATCAAAACAATGGGCACTAAGATCGTCAAGCTTCAACCGGTTGGAGGTTTTTGTGCCGAGAGTGCCGGAGCGTTAACTCTTGCCGCAAATACGTATTTTGGCATTCCGGTTTCCA
>JAYVOS010000317.1:0-5228 GCA_043757775.1 Chloracidobacterium sp.
GTGAAAGACTTGGCGATTCTTTCGTGTTAATATTTGTCTTTGCGACAAAGCTCGAAAGCCGCTGACCGTATAAGTGATAACTAAGCTAAATCTTGCCACCAAACCATTTCGAAATCGTATCCTGCCATATCTGATGGCGGGCCTTTTACTCGTGATCAGTGTGATCGGCGGTGTGTATTGTCTCGCCCAGCTCAACGAAAACAAGAAAAAGAATGATCTGCTTTTGACCGCGATACAAGAACGCCAAGCCGAGATACAGCGTCTCAAGGGCGAAGGCGAGAAGGTTCAGATGCTGCTCACGCCTGAGCAAAAAGCGATCTTAAGTGCTTCGCACAAGCTGGTGGCAAATAAGACATTCGGTTGGTCGCGACTGTTCTCAGATCTCGAATCTGTCTTGCCGGGCAGCGTCAGTGCTTCGCGTATCGTCGTCGATAACATTTATCAAGACGGCGACCATGTCAGAGCCGAACTCGAACTCGGTGTCATCAGCCGCGATTATCCGGCAGTTATGTCGATGATCGAAAATATGAATAACTCGGGGCTGTTTCGTGCCGAACTTCGCGGACAGGATCTGCAAAAGAATGAGCGGATAACTTTTACGGAATACACTTTTCGAGTGATCTATTCACCGACTGCGGGATACGCAGTGGCACCGCCGAGCGACATTGCTCAAAACGGAGGTGGGCAATAATGTCTGAACAAGATCCGATCCCAACGGAAGTCGTAGAGACGCCCGAAACAGTCGAGATCGTCACTACTATAATCCAGGTGAATCGGCCGCGAAAGGTCTATTCAGGTATGTGGGGGCCGGCCGAGATCGGAGCCGTCGCGGTCAGCGGTTTGGCTATTATTGCCGCCCTGGTCGTGTATTTCTTTTTTGTGGTTCCGTCCAATCGCGAGCTTGCCAGAAATCGGTCCGAAGCCGACCGCCTCGAAGCCGAACAACTCTCCGCCAAATCGAAATACGGCGAGATAACAAGCTCCGAAGCACAGGTCGGAAAACTCTTGACGAGCGTCGATGATTTTCAAACACGATTTTTGCCGGTCTCTAGCAATGGCCAAGCGGCTCTGTACCAAAGGCTTAATGGATTGATAGCAGCCTATGGTCTCGTAAATACTACCGGCCCTGACTACGCTCCACTCGAAACTGCGGATATCAACCCAAATCAGAAAACCGACGAAGAGCGCGGACGTGCAAAATTTCGCAGTCTGTTTCCCGGAGTTTATGTGACGGTTACGCTTGAGGGTTCGTATCAAAATCTTCGCCGCTTTATCCGGGAGATCGAGACCGGACGTGAGTTTATCGTTGTCAGCTCGGTCGAGCTTGCACCCGCAGATACCGAAAAGAAAAAAGACAATACAAAACCTGACCCGAGTCAGATCGCGGGCGGCTTGAAACCGACCGGTGTCCCCGGGCAACCACAAGCTCCTCTGCCGGTGTCGCAGTCAAATAAAGGCAAAATGCGCGGTGAAACCGTGAGCCTGCATCTTGAGATGGCGGCGTATTTTCGCAGAGCTGATTTTACACCGATGCCAGCAGCACCAAGCGGACAATAAATTATTAAATGGCATTTTTAGAAGGTAAATCACCGACCGAGAGAAACAAGATGATCGCCGCAGCGGTGCTCGGGCTGGTCGCTCTCGTCGCGCTGTATCTTGCCTTTGGCCGCTCGTTCTTTGGCGGCAGCACAACCACCGTAACTGTAAAAACTTCGCCGACTCCGCGTCCGAGCGTGGCTCCCGGCGTCCCTCGTGACGATAAACCGCTACCTACGGCAAACGAGCAGGATTTTGTCTATCAGACTACACCGGTCGATTATCGTCCCGGCAGTTCATACGCTCCTGATCCGGGTCGCAACATATTTGCATTTTACGAGCCGCCTCCGCCGACGCCGTATAGCCCGACGCCTCTGCCGCCGTTACCGACGCAGGTGCCTGCGACGCCCGCACCGACGCCGCCAATAATTCTTGCGTCGATCAATCCGCAAGCGATCTATGCCGGTTCACCCGCGTTCCGCCTTGAGGTCAATGGTCAATTCTTTACGGCTGATTCACACATCTACTTTAACCAGAGCGAGATACCGACGACCTTTATCAACGACCAAAAGCTTGTTGCTGATATTCCGGCTAATTTAATTGCACAAGAGGGCCCGCGTCAGATCATCGTGCAGACACCGGATGGCAAGACCTATTCAAATCAGTTAATGTGGACAGTCGCCGCTCCGCCGCGGCCCGGGTTTCAATACATCGGTATGATCGGCCGCAAACGTTACAACAACGACACTGCCTACTTTACTGAAAACGGCAAACCTGCTCCTTTTGGGGCAAGATTGAACGATGTCGTCGGCGGACGCTTTCGTCTGGTCGATATTTCGGCAAGCGAAGTTGTGTTCGAGGATGTATCGCTCGGCTTTAAGCATCGTGTGCCGATCTCAAAAGCAACAACGGCAGGGATAACGGCCGTTCAACCCGGTCAACCGGGCTTTAACAACGGCGGAGGCTTTCCACCGAATAACCCGACCGTCAACCCCTTTGACGGCTCACCGTGTGTGCCGGGCATTCCCTGTAATGTGCCGCGATATGTGCCACCTGGAGGCCAGCCGCAACAGAAAAAAACTCCTGATAAGAATGAAGACGTTGACGACAATGACGACGGGGACGGCAGCGGTGAATAATTGCAGATCAGAAAGCGGTATGACACTGCTCGCTGTGATGGCGATCATGTCGGTATTTGCTATCGCTCTGCTAGCCGTCGCCCCGAGCGTTCAGCAGGAGGTTCAGCGTGAAAAGGAACTCGAAACGATCCGCCGTGGCGAGGAGGTGGCGGAAGCTATCCGACAATACGTCGAGTTTTATCGCGGTGCAAAGCTGCCTAATTCGATGGACGATCTGCTCGAAGGCCTGCCCCAAGGCACAAAAAAACGCCAAATATTGCGAGCCTCAGCTGCGATAGACCCTATGAGCGAAGACGGCCGCTGGCGTCTGATCAAAGCAGATGTTCCGACGCTTGGGGCTTTTGCAAAACGGGTGCAGGATTACAATGGCGGCATTCTCCCGACCAATACGAGTGCGACATTTGACCGCTATAGCATTGTTATCGTTAACTCTCTGAACACCGGCAGCGAAAGCGACACTACTGCTCCTGATGATGATCTGGATGTCGAGATCACCACCGATAATACTCCATTCATCGGTGTCGCCAGCCAAAGCAAAGCCAAATCTGTCATCGCTTATTACGGCATCGAAAATCACTCCAAATGGGTCTTTACGCCTCTATTCCGAGGCCCGGGTCGTAACAACGCTGTACCCGGCGGCAGGCGGCGAAACACGGCTCTCAGAAACGGAACATAATTTTTATACATTCAATATTAACAATAGTAATATCACTTGTTGACATATCCCATATTTAGAACTATTCTAATTCTAATTAAGAAGCAATTATGCATAATACAAAAATTGATATACCGTCGAAGAAACGTGAAAAGATAGTAGCGATCTTAAACCAGAGATTAGCGGACGCCGCCGACCTTAAGTCGCAAGCTAAACAAGCCCATTGGAATGTAAAGGGAATGAATTTTATCGCCCTTCACGAGCTTTTCGACCAAGTTGCAACCGAGCTTGACACGCATGTCGATGACCTAGCCGAGCGTGTAACAACACTCGGGGGCACGGCTATGGGAACCGTCCGGCTTGCTGCTGCTAACTCGACTTTGGCCGAATATCCCCACGAGATCACAGATGGCCCCGCTCACGTCGATGCTCTCTCAAATGCGTTGTCGGATTTTGGTAAGAAGATTCGCTCCGACATCGACGCCACGGACGATCTAGGTGACGCGGATACTGCGGATCTGTTTACCGGCATTTCAAGGGCTATAGACAAATTGCTGTGGTTTGTCGAAGCACATCTACAAGCCTAATAAACAGAGACACGACCGGTAGCAAGTGTTGCAGGCGCCTCTCTCCAGTTCATTTAGTGTAGTCAAAGACAATATTACAAAACGCCTTGATGCCGACATCTAGGCGGCTGTCGTCAATATAAAAATCAGGCGTGTGGTGTGCGGCGGTTGTTTTTACGTCTTTACCTTTCGGCATCCCGCCGATAAAGAAGAAAAATGCCGGGGCTTTGCTGCCATAAAAAGCAAAATCCTCAGCACCCGTCACCCATGTGGTTTCGAGAACATTGCCATTTCCGGCAGCCTTCTCCAGTGATGGTAACATCTGCTTTACGAGAGCCGGCGTGTTGTAAGTAACAGGGGTTTTCGTATCGATAGTGACCTCAGCGGTTGCACCCATGCTCTCAGCGATCTTAGTCGCGGTAAGCCGGATCTTCGCATGAACGTCCTTTTGCATGTCCGCATCGAGCGTACGGATCGTGCCTGCCATCGTGACTTCCTCAGGAATTATATTCTCGCGAATGCCCGCGTTCATTTTTCCGACGGTGATTATGACCGGTGCTTTTGGCAGCTCTGATTCCCTTGCGACGATCATCTGCAAGCCGGTATAGATCTGCGTCGCGACCGCGATCGGGTCGATGCCGAGCCATGGATATGCTCCATGCGTCTGCTTGCCATGGATCTTGATCGAAAACCAGTCGCTCGCGGCCATCTCGGCACCCGATTTGTATTTGATCGTACCGATCTCGGTCTGGGCATTGATGTGTATGCCGAAAATGGCGTCGATCTTCGGGTTATCCATCACACCCTCCTTGACCATAAGATCGGCACCGCCCTCTTCGCCCGCAGGAGCACCTTCTTCGGCAGGCTGAAAGATAAATACGACCGTGCCCTTGATCTTGTCCTTCATCCCGGCGAGGACCTCAGCCGTACCTAGCAACATCGCTATGTGTGTGTCATGCCCACAAGCGTGCATTACGCCGACCGTTTGGCCGTTATATTCAGCCTTTTCGACCGATTTGAATGGCACATCGACACGTTCAGTGACGGGCAGAGCGTCCATATCCGCCCGCAGGCCGATCACAGGCCCGGGCTGACCACCTTTCAGAATGCCCACAACGCCGGTTTTGGCAATACCGGTTTTGACCTCAATGCCAAATTTGCGAAGTTGTTCGGCAACAAGCTTGGACGTATTAAATTCGCGGTTACCCAGCTCCGGATGTTGGTGAATGTTCCGCCGCCATTCGATGACCTGCGGCATGATCTTAGCCGTTGCAGCCTCGATCTCGCGGCTCATATCTGTGGCAAAAGCGCTAAATGTAAGTGAAAATAGGA
>JAYVOS010000318.1:0-5199 GCA_043757775.1 Chloracidobacterium sp.
TGATGATGCGTCATCATCCAGCAACGGCATGTTTCCTGAATTTTCTTAATTGCTCGGATCATCACGGATCGTCACAAGCATAAGCTATTACGAAACTCTTACAATTACGGCTCTTACAACCTGTTAGGCTTATAAATGGGCGATCATTTGCCCGCTATTATTTTTAGTCAGAGGGACAGTTATCATGCAGAACGTCATCGAATTTGAGCCATCCATCGCCGATAGAATTAATTGGCACACCATCTTTTTTGTCACCGCCTTTCATATTCTCGCGGTTGTTTCGGTTTTTACAATGAGCTGGGCGAATGCTGCGGCGTGGTTTGTCACCTGGTGGGTCGCCGCGAGCTGGGGCATCGGTCTCGGGTATCACCGCCTGCTGACGCATCGCGGATTTAAGGCGCCGGTTTGGCTCGTTCGTTTTATGGCGGTGTGCGCATCGCTCGCTTTGCAATCGGGGCCGCTCTCATGGGTCACGACGCACCGCATTCACCACGCCTTTACCGACACGGATCGCGACCCACACAGCCCGCGCAACGGCACCTACTGGGCCCACATGGGCTGGATCTTTCGCGGAACCGCGCAGATCCAATCGCAGGCGACCATGCAGCGCTATTCGCCAGATTTGATGAAAGATAAATTTCTAGTCGTTTTGGACAAGTATTACTGGGTGACAGCCGTTGTTGTCGCAGCCGTTTTATTTGCGATCGGCGGGTGGACGATGGTTCTGGCTGGCATATTTTTACGCACGGTTATGGGCTGGCATTTTACGTGGCTCGTCAATTCGGCGACACACCTCTGGGGCAGCCGCCGTTTCGACACCCGCGACGATTCGCGTAACAATGCTCTTGTCGCCGCCGTTACCTTTGGCGAAGGCTGGCACAACAACCATCATGCGTTTCCACGTTCGGCGAAACACGGCCTGACGTGGCGCGAATTTGATATTAATTGGATACAGCTTCGCCTGCTCGAAAAGCTCGGCCTCGTGAGCGACGTTTATGCATACGATCTCGCCGACGAGTTAGAATCGACAAGCGAACTTCGGAAAGCAGCTTAATTAATGGTAAATGGTGAATGGTGAATGGTAAATGTCGATCAAACATTTACCATTCACCATTTACCATTTACCATTGAAAGTGTGCGTCGGCGTAAGACAGCTATCTTCTTTCTCGTTCTCGGCATCATCCTGTCGGTGCTGGCGGTTGCTCTTAACGTCGGCTGGATACTGCTAAACCTGCGCGAAGTCGTTCTGCTCGTATTTGGCGTGATTTTCTTTGCGCTGATAATTACCGGATTGATACTTAACACAATATTCTTAGTCCGCGAAATTCGTCGAAATGAGCAGCACGATACATTTCTAAATGCAGTTACCCACGAGCTGAAAACACCCATCGCATCAATAAAACTCTATCTCGAAACGCTTAAATCTCGAGATGTCGATGAGACAAAGCGACAGGAGTTTTATGACATAATGCTCGCCGACAACGAGCGTCTGCTCGGCACGGTCGAGCAGGTTTTGCAGGCGAGCCGCACGCGTGAAAAACAGCGGCTGATGAACCTCACCGAGATCGATCTGAGCAAATTATTGACCGATACCATCAAGCTGGTGCGTGACAGCAATCACCTCGACGAAGGTGCGATACGATACACCGCTCCGGCGACAAGTCCAAAGGTTTTGGGCGATCATAAAGAGCTACAGATCGCATTTGTAAATCTGCTCGATAACGCTGTGAAATATTCTCGAGGGGCGCCAAAGATCTCTATCAGGATGAAAATGTCGCGTTCGGGAAAGGCAGATATTCTCGTCCGCGACAATGGCATCGGTATAAAACGTTCGGATCTGAAACGCGTATTCAAACGATTTTACCGTGTGCCAAATCTCGATGCTGCGGCCGCAAAAGGCACGGGACTTGGCTTGCCGATCGTGCGTGAGATAATCGAAAAACACGGTGGACGCGTAAAAGCCGAGAGCCGTGGCGAGGAAAAGGGAAGCACATTTATTGTCCAGTTACCGACCGTATGAAGATACTAATTGTCGAAGACGAACAGCATATTGCTGACGGCCTGCGGTTTAACATCGAAGCCGAGGGCCACGAAGCCGTGATCGTTGGCGATGGCGTTACTGCCGTCGAGACTCTCGCTGCCAACAAGTTTGATGCTGTCGTGCTGGACGTGATGTTGCCAGGAATTGACGGTTTTGAAGTCGCACGGACTATGCGCGCGAGCGGCGATTACACGCCGATCCTGATGCTCACCGCACGCGGTCACGCCGAAGACGTGCTCAATGGTTTCGAAGCCGGAGCCGACGATTATCTGCCTAAGCCATTCGAACTGGAGATATTCCTTGCCCGTCTAAATGGCCTGCTGCGTCGGCGGCAATGGTTTCAGAATGAGACAAAACCTGCCGGGCTCGGCGGCGTGGTCACGATCAATGGACGCACCGTCGATTTCGAAAACCTCGAGCTGCACCATGGCGACGAGCTTGTTCACCTTACCTTAATGGAAGCAAAACTGCTCCGCTATCTAATGGAAAACGAAGGCCGTCCCGTCTCGCGAAAGGCAATTCTCGAAGACGTCTGGTCGCTCCAAGAGGACACCGACACCCGCGCCATCGACAACTTCGTCGTCCGCCTCCGCCGCTATCTCGAAGACGAGCCAAACAACCCCAAGATAGTCCAGACCGTCCGCGGTATCGGCTATCGATATGTCAGGTCTGATTCGGAATAATTTTGCCTCGCCAAAACTCTCACGTTTTCACGCCAATTTTCGTGTAGCTCGAAACGCCACATTTCTATATCGGGCGAGACCGTTCGTGCAAAAAACTCAAAATCGCGATGAAAGCTCCACGCCGGGGCGGCGAGATAAATGAGTGCAGGTTTATCCAATATTTCTATGCCGTCGAACAAGTTTGCGGCTGCAAGATCTCCTCGACGACGCTGCAACTCGATCTTTCGCCAATAATCGGCGGCTTGGAATATCATCTCGCGGTCGGGTTGCGTTTTTAGTTCGATGATGACGAGCCGTCCGTCACGGCGAAGAGCGAGCAGGTCGATCTTGTCGTTAGACGAGCGAAATTGGTTGTAGATCGGCGACAGAATGATGTTTGCGTCGAGCAGTTTGATGTTGCGGCGGAGAATGGCTTCGAGCCATGCTTCGGGAGCGGTGCGGTAATACTCGTGGCGTTTGTTCGGTGCGTCCGGCGAGCGATTTGTTTTAAGATTTTCAACCAATTCGATGAGATCATCGCGAGTCTCATCATTCAATATCCGCCGCTCGCGACCGATGCCGAACCATGCCTTTTCACTGCCGATCATCGTTCTCACTCGGGCAAACGGCAAGCCCATAAACCGCAGCGTCTCGCCTTGCTTTGAATAAATAATGTCTAGCTCGTCGGGCGACATGTCGATGATCTTTGCGGCGATTTTGCTTGGGGCAGGTGACTCGGGCAGCGTTAGGCGTTTAGACTTTTCACGCCACAGATCGCGGATCTTTCGTTTTGGCAATTCGACGAGCCCGACGGGTTCGTTCTTACGGTTTATCTCAAATATTGTGATCTTAGTCTTCCAACGCTCGGTCAGCAGAGCGTGCAGCTTTTGGGCATTTTTTGCATGACGCTTTTCGCAGATCACCCATATTTCGTTGACCGGGTTCTTTTTTCGTATCGAAAGCTTTTCGAGCCAGAGAATCCCGGACGTAAAGACCGCCTCGGAGACAAGTTTGCCGGTGACATCGGCGATAGCGGCAAGTGAAACTTTGTCTGCGGAGTCAAAATTAATGTGAGCGAGACGACCATTCGACTCATTTAGAGCGACACGCCCGAGTTTTGTTTCGGGGAAACTCGATTCGATCAATGCCGCGATCTCATTTGCCTTTTCGAGCCTTGCAAGTTCGATCTCAGCCGTCAATTCTGCTGCCGACGCACGAGGCACTAGCCGCATCGTCTCACGTTTTTGAGCAAAGGCTCCGGCCACATCGATCTCGATCTTGCTGCCGTCAAACGAGAATGAATTAAGCCGCCACGAGTGAAACCCTTTGTCATCGAGAAAACCAAAATGTGCTTTTTTGCCGTCGCCGGTTATATCAATTTCGTGTTTTTCGAGCGGAAAGGTTTTGCCGTATTCGCGGACGAGCAGCCACTCTTGCTGGCCGTTAATGATCTCGCTTAACTCGTCTATATTCACCATTTATGATTAGCGGTAAAGTATCGCATCATTGCGGCGGCCCAGTCGGCGTAGCCTTGTTCGGACGGGTGGATACCGTCGGCGAAAAAGCCTTCGAGCCGGACATCGACCGGCTGCGGGTAATAGAAAACGCGGTCCATGTCGCGTGTAAACTCGCGTGCATTGGCGTCGTGCATCTGCGAGAGTGCCCACAGGATAGACTTTGCGGGGTTTGGTATCGCAGGCGTGTATTTGATCATCGGGCAGTTTGACAAAAATATCACCGCGTCCGGATTTTTCGCCCGCAGGATGCCGAGCAGTTCGATCATATCCCGCCGCCATTTTTTCGGACTGCTTAGCCGCATAACGTCGTTGCCGCCGAGGCCCACGAGGATATAGTCAAACGCCTCGTCCGGCATCAGCGGCACCAGCTCGTCGATCGTCCGGCGGGCCGTGACGCCATTTTTGCCTAACACTTTCCACGCTACGGAGCGCGAAATGTGTTCGCTTAGGCCTTTGGCAAACTGCCCCGCGAGTGCGAGTTCGTGGTTGCGTGCCCCGAGCCCCGCGACGGTCGATTCGCCAATGACATAGAGCGTCGCCGGATCTACGCCGATTCCGGCAACGCCAAATTTGTCGCCCGCAGCGTCCGGCAAAACGCCGACCTTTTTACGCGTTATTTGCCCCTGCAAATATAAAAACGGCGAGATCGGGGCGATCGCCAGGGCCCCGAGCATAAACCTTCGCTGCCAGCGGGATAAATTTTTTGTGCCGTTGTCCATATCAAACGTCCCAAGCGGGCGATATGTTAGAATTTAAAGACTCCGATGTTTTTGTCAAATCCGCGTCAAACTTTCCTACTGATCGCTCTATGCCTGAGTTTTTTACAAGCCTGCGGCGGGGCACAAACCGGTGTTAATAAAGAGATTTCCCTGACCGGAGAGACAAACAGCGAGTTTCCGTTCGGGACCAAAGAACCGGAGGTTTATCAGGGCGATCTTTTCACGGTAAGTGGAGACATGGAGGATCATTATTTTGTCGC
>JAYVOS010000319.1:0-5122 GCA_043757775.1 Chloracidobacterium sp.
AGATCGATGCCCGTTACAAGTTCCGTTACAGGATGCTCCACCTGGAGCCGTGTGTTCATCTCAAGAAAATAGAACGACTTATCTAGATCTGAGACCAAAAACTCGACCGTTCCGGCACCGACGTAGTTGACGGCTTTCGCTACCTTGACTGCACAAGCTCCCATTTCGGCGCGGAGCTCGGCCGAGTTTATCGGTGACGGAGCCTCCTCGATAACCTTTTGATGCCGACGCTGGATCGAACATTCGCGTTCGCCCAGATGGACGTGATTGCCGTATTTGTCGGAGAAAATTTGGATCTCGATGTGACGCGGACGGACAATGGCTTTCTCAACATAAACAGCATCATCGCCAAAACTCGCGAGAGCCTCAGACTGCGACGATTCGAGAGCAGACTTAAGCTCAGCCTCTTCCAGCACGAGCCGCATCCCTTTACCGCCGCCGCCTGCCGATGCTTTTAGCATAACCGGATAGCCGAATCTCGCAGCCGTTTCGCTCGCATCCTCAAATGAACGCAGGGCCTCGGTCGTACCGGGAACTACGGGAACGCCTGCCTCGATAGCAATCTTACGGGCAGACATCTTGCCGCCCATGCCCTCCATAGCCTCCGGCGGCGGCCCGATGAACGTGATTCTAGCTTTAGTTACCTCGCGGACAAACTCCGCACTCTCCGACAAAAAGCCGTAGCCCGGATGTATAGCTTCTGCACCGGACGCTTTCGCGACCTCGATGATCTTTTCCCAACGCAAATAGCTTTCATTCGACGGCGGCGGCCCGATATGAAACCCCTCATCCGCCATCCGAACGTGCAGTGCGTCCTTGTCAGCATCCGAATACACCGCAACCGTGCCGATGCCCATCTCACGACAAGCCCGCATCACGCGACAGGCGATCTCACCACGGTTTGCTATCAGAATCTTCTTAAACATTTATTCGACAATTGAGTTTCCCTGATTTCGCTGGTCATAGCGGATGCCGACCTTTGCACCGGGAGCGTATTTGACTGGATCATTTTTCTGTTCGACTGTCAGGATGTCGGACGACTCAAAATCTACGCCGTTTAGCGTGTATGAGTAAAAGACGATCTCTTCGCCGGAGCTGTTGATCTCGTTTTCGATAATTACGCCGTCGGTGATGCGTCCGTTCGCGAGCAGCAGACGCCGTCGAGCATGTGGATCGATCTTTTTTCGCCTTAGAATTTTGTCGATAATACCCATTGTTAATCCATTATAAACGCCGGTTTGTCATATTTCTCGCGAAGTTTATTGACGGCCGCCAGCACCGTCGGGCGTTTAATTATGCGTGCTTCGAACGGACGTTTGCCGGGAATATCGACCATTATCAGGCCAAGTAAAATCGTCAAAACCCCCTGCCCCGGGACACCCGGCAACGACAAAATAATGCCGAGCAATATCAGTAGCACGCCTACGATATTCTTTGCAATGACCGCCCCCCAACGCACCAACCAAGGGCTGTCGGGCAGAAAATCCTGCACATAATGCGAGCTGAAATAGTTGGCGGGCAGCTTGACCATGACGATGCCGATCGCCGCAAAACTGATAGCAAGCGACAGCAAAAATAACCCGATCCCCATCAACACTTTGCCGAGCGTCAGCGACGCCCACAGATCATTAAACCACTCTGTCATTCGTTTTCCATTTCCATACTGAAAAACGCCTTACGGATAAATAAAAACCGTTGAAACATGGTCCAGAGCGAGCCAATAGCGAGTACCCACAAAACTTGGGGCATACGATTAAAGAGAACAAAATCAGAATTCCAGTTCCAGGTCGAGAGTCCGCCAATGATAAGTAATACGATCCGTTCCGGACGCTGCAAAAATCCGACATTTGCCTTGACGCCAAGCGATTCGCTACGGGCGGTTGTATAACTGACCATAACCGAAGCGATCATGCCCGTCCCGGCAAGAAAAACATTAAGCAGCGAGTGCTGTGGCACATTTTGAGCATAAAACATTATTATGCCCAAAAATGCTGCCATATCTGAGAGTCGGTCGAGCGACGAATCGAGAAAGCCACCATATTTTGTAACTTTGCCGGACAGCCGTGCGACGTTGCCGTCGAGCATGTCAAAGAGATTTGCAACGATCAGGACAACGCCAGCCCAAAAGAACTCCCCAAACCCGAACAGCACTGCTGAGCCAAGGTTTATAGTGACGCCAAATATTGTCAGTATATTCGGCGTAATGCCTAAAAACGAGAGCCCACGGACCATCGCATTGATGATCCACATTGCTCCGCGTCCTATGCTTGCCCCGACTCCTAACATCTATTCGTCTTTATCGTGTATCGTCCTCAGCCTGCTCAATTCAAAATTACGCCAGCCGTTCGGCGTTTTCACTTTTATTTCATCGCCTTCTTCTTTCCCCATCAATGCCTGACCGATCGGCGAGACCGTCGAGATCAAGCCATTATCAGGGTCGCTTTCCTCTGATGTTACCAGGCGATATTTGATCTTTTCGTCTTTCTCTACATCGTATAAAACTACATTCGACCCGTAAGCAGCACGGTCGGTAGGGATCTTTGAAAGATCAATAGAATCGACCTCCATCAGCCTCATTTGCAACTGACTGATGCGGGCTTGCACCATCGACTGGCGCTCTTTGGCAGCCTTATATTCGGCGTTTTCCTTCAGATCGCCAAATTCGCGGGCGTGTTGGATATGCTTCGGCAATTCAAAATGCAGTTCGCGTTCTAGCGTTTCGAGTTCTGCTTTGAGTTTTTTCTTTACTTCTTCCATAAGACTCTACTACCTTTTCTAGACGTTTATCCGCTGCCCGTGCGAATCCTCGGTGATCTTTATTTCTTTAGGTGACGCAAACGATATCCCGATGTCACGTGCAGTACGCACAAGCTGTCCGTCCGGTGGAACCGTCTTGATATTGGCACAAGCCTCAGGCAGCGGTACAGTCACGATCGTTCCAGCCTGCAGAGCGACCATTTGCCCGGCTTCGCCATTTACAAGAGCACGCACCGCACACGCCCCGAAATTCGTCCCCAACATCCTGTCGAAAGCATTAGGGCTACCACCGCGTTGGAGATGGCCTAAAACAACGCAACGCGACTCCTTGCCCGTCGCTTCCTCGATCCGCCGTCGAAGATGTGCACCAACGCCGCCTAAACGCATTGCTTCCGGATCTTGATAGATCGGATTTTCACCGACCTCAACTGCCCCCTCAGCAACTACTATATTCGTAAATCGCGATCCGCTTTCCTCACGCGCCCTGACCTTTCTCAGGATCGAATCGAACGAAAACGGGATCTCCGGCAGCAGAATAACATCAGCACTGCCGGCAAGCCCGGAATGCAGGGCGATCCAGCCCGTATTGCGTCCCATCACCTCGAGGATCATCACCCTGTCGTGAGATGCCGCCGTCGTATGCAGACGGTCGAGTGCTTCGGTCGCGATATCGATCGCGGTCATAAATCCAAACGTCAATTCAGTCGCGGCTAGATCATTATCGATCGTTTTCGGCAGTCCGATGACCGGAAAACCACGTCGATGAAATTGTTCGGCGATAGCGAGCGTGCCTTCGCCGCCGATGGCGATGAGGGCTTCGATACCTAAAATATCAAGATTTGCAAGAGCTTCACCTATCGGCATTTCCGCAAAGCACTGCTTTCCGTTAACCATTTTGACAAAGCTGCCGCGGTTTCGCGTTCCCAAAATTGTCCCGCCGCGAGGCAAGATGCCGCTTACGCTCTTGGTCGTCAGTTTGACTGTGTGCGTCTCGCCCAGTATGCCTTCAAAGCTGTCTTCGATGCCGATACAGCTCATTCCAAATTCGCCGACGGCTGTTCTGACCACCGCTCTAATGGCGGCATTCAAGCCCGGTGCATCGCCGCCACCGGTCAGAATCCCTATCTGCTTATACATATAAAATAAAATGAGTCCGCTTAGTAAAACTATATTTTACTTCACGGACTCGTAATTACGAAAGAGCCATGTCCTAGCGCTCGAAAAGCTTTGCGACCAACCCGCTCGCCTGCGGCATAGATTCGATCGCTTTTAGGATCGACGGGTCGGATTCGAGCAGGACCTGAATTCCCGCCTCGGTCGAGTAATTTGCCGTAGCGATCTCGTCGCGAAGCCGCATCTTGGCAAAATCAGTCTGGCTGTTGATATTTTCAGCCGTAAGGCCGTTTTTACGGTCAGCCGCAGCAAAGTTACGAAACGCCGTGAAGACACGTTCGTCGATACCAAATTCATTAAGCTGGAGCGTTTGCTTGAAATTTTGTTTATCGACCTTAAAATTTTCAAACCCGGGGATCTTGCCCGCGACGAGCTGCCGAGTAAAAAAGAAAGCGGCTTCGCCAATACGCCCTTTGACCGGCGATGGAGGCAGCGGTGGGATAACAATGTCAGGCTCAATGCCGCGTCCGCCATACAGGGTGCGTCCATTCGCTGCAGTCACGGGACTTCCCGCAGGTTTTGGTTTAACCTTGAGATCGGCCGTGTCGGGCTGGTCTTCGCCATGAGTGTAGTAATCGTAGATCGACCCGTCTGAATAATCACGCTGGAGCGAGCGGCCAAAGGGTGTGTAATAACGTGCCGTCGTCAGCGTGATACCAGTGCCATAAGGCAGACGAAACACACGCTGGACAAGGCCTTTGCCAAAACTGTCATTACCGACTATTAGCCCACGGTCATAATCCTGTATCGCACCCGCGACGATCTCCGAAGCCGACGCCGAGCCGCTATTTATCAGCACGACGAGCGGGCAATCTTCGACACCGCCGCCCGTCGCACGCAGTTCGCGAGCGGGACCGGTCTTGGAACCTTTCACCGAGACAACGGTCTGCCCACCCTGCACAAACTTACTAACAACAGCTATCGCCTGATCGAGAATGCCGCCTGGATTGCCCCGCAGATCTAGGATCAGGCTTTTCATCCCGTGCTTTTTCAGATCGGCGACGGCGATAGAAAGCTCTTCGCCGGTCGTCTGTTGAAATCCGCCGGTTAAGCCCACATAGCCGATATTATTCGGCAGCATAAAATAATTGCGGATCGACGGCAGCGGAACGCCGCCGCGAACGATCTCAAAATCGAGCGGTGCAGGTGAACCGACACGCTCGATCTGCACTTTAACAGAAGTACCGCGTTC